>JAICXV010000054.1 GCA_025934545.1 Verrucomicrobiia bacterium | reverse complement strand
CCTGGACCCGCGCTGGGTGAAGAAGGTTATAGCGGACAAGAAATTTGAAGTGGCGCGCGCTTACATGGACCACGTCGTTGACCAGGGCGTCACGATTTTAAAAAATCGCAAAATTGCTGGACTGTTCACGACGCCGAAATTGCTCGAAGCGCTCGTCGAAAAAATTAATTTGTGGGAGGCCGGCATTCGCGGCGTGTTTTGTGGCGGGACGACGATGGCGCCGCAGTATGTTCGCTATATCGTCGAAGAAGTTTTGGAAGGCCGCATTGGTTTTTATCCGACCTACGGCAACACGTTGATGGGATTGGCCGCAAGCGTTCCGTTGCTGCCGGAAGATAAATTTTCGATCACCTATTATTCGCCGCAACCGCGCGCAGTGCTGCGTGTGGTCAATCCGAAAGCCACCGAGCAAACGGTTGAATACGATCAGTGGGGCAGGGTGGAGTTGACCACCCTCACGCGTGAATTTTTCATGCCGCGATTTTTAGAACGCGACGAAGCCATCCGGCGCAAACCTCGCGCCCCCTACGCATGGGACGGTGTTGCGGAAGTGCGGCCATTCGGCGCGATGGAGAAAAACATCGTCGAAGGCGTCTACTGACGTGCGCAAGTTTCGGCTTTGGCCGAAGCGACGAACCTATTTTAAATTCTCCGGATTCAACGCCTGCAAATCTTTCGGCACGAACTTGCCATCTTTGCGGATGAGTTGGTCATCGAACCACACTTCGCCGCCGCCCCATTCTTTGCGTTGGATAAGCACCATGTCCCAATGCACCGCTGAACGGTTGCCGTTATCAGCTTGCTCGTAAGCCTGGCCAGGCGTGAAGTGGAGTGAACCGGCGATTTTTTCGTCGAACAAAATGTCGCACATCGGATTGAGGATGTACGGATTGAACCCGAGCGAAAATTCACCGATATAACGCGCCCCGGCGTCAGTGTCCAAAATTTCGTTAAGGCGCTTGGTATTGTTCGCGCTCGCTTTGATGATTTTGCCATCGCGGAATTCGAGCCGGACATTTTCAAATTTCGTCCCGGCATAAATCGTCGGCGTATTGTATTGAATGTGACCCTGCACGGAATCTTTCACCGGGCATGAGAAAACTTCGCCGTCGGGAATGTTGCGTTTGCCCTCCGCGAGCAAGGCGCCGATACCTTTGATGCTGAAACGAAGGTCGGTGCCCGGACTGGTGATGTGCACTTTATCGGTGCGATTGAACCGTTTTTGCAACGGGAGCATCGCTTTGGCCATCTTCGGATAATTCATCGTGCAGACGTCGAAATAAAAATTCTCAAATGCTTCCGTGCTCATGTTTGCGCCCTGGGCCATGCTCGGCGTTGGCCAGCGAAGAACGCACCATTTGGTTTTATTGACGCGCTGGTCGAGGACCGGACGCATGAATTTGCTATGCAGACCCATCAGGTCGCTCGGCACATCGGAAGTTTCCGATGCGTTGTCCGCTCCGCGAATGGCGATGTAGGCCTGCATTTTTTTCATCCAAAACATTTCGATGTCGCGCTGCAACTCGGCTTGCTTTTCGTTCGTCCCGCGAAGAATTTCGCGACTCACGCGACTGTGCCGGCATTCGACAATGGGAATAGCGCCTCTACGGCGGACGGCGCGCATCAGTTCGATGGCCATTTGGTCAGGCGTATCGATCATGTCGAGCATGACGTGTTCGCCCTTTTTCAATTCGGTGGAGTAGTCGACGAGCAAATTGGCCAGTTTCGTATAACGCGTATCTGTCATAGCAATCGTTTAACTAAGCACGAGGCCCGTCACTTGAAAAGGGAAGACTGACACGGAAATGGAAATTGGCGCGATTTGGGGGCCATTATCAACGCAAAAATCCCTGGTTAGGCATGTTACTGATAGACTCGGACTTATGACTTGCAACCATATGTATGACACAGTCTAATGACCTTGGTACCAAACAACGAATACGCAACCAAACGTACTCGTATGCATATAAAACCTATCTGGCGCATCGGCCTGGCCGTTACGCTCGCGGTCGCGACTTCTGTTGCGGCTGCGGACGACCTGTCCTCTACCAACGAAGTATCGCCTTCATCACTGAAGCATTTGAGCCTCGAGGCTTTGATGAATTTGGACATCACGAGCGTCTCCAAGCGGCCGGAACCGTACTTGCAAGCGCCGGCGGCAATCCAGGTCATCACACAGGATGACATTCGGCGATCCGGCGCAACCAGTATTCCCGAAGCATTGCGGCTCGCGCCCAATCTCGAAGTCGCACAGGTCAATTCCCATGACTGGGCCATCAGCGCGCGCGGTTTCAACAACACCTCGGCGAATAAACTCCTCGTGATGATCGACGGACGAAATATTTACACTCCGCTTTTTGCTGGTGTTTTCTGGGACGCCCAACAAGTGCTCCTCGAAGATATTGATCGGATCGAAGTGGTCAGCGGCCCGGGCGGAACACTCTGGGGAGCCAATGCCGTCAACGGCGTGATCAATGTCGTCACAAAAAGCTCCCGCGATACCCAGGGTTTGTATGTTTCAGGCGCAGCCGGGACGTTTTTGCAGGATTACGGCGCGGTTCGGTACGGTGGCCAACTTTCGAGTAATTTATTCTATCGCGTCTACGCGCAACGGTCGGACCGCAATGGCACCGAAACGCCAGCGGGCGGCACTGTTCCCGATCGGTGGGATATGACGCAAGGCGGTTTTCGCATGGACTATTATCCTTCCGTCAGCGACACGATGACGTTGCAAGGCGATGCCTACGGTGGTTTCGAAGGTCATACGCCAAAAACAGGCATTAACGGCCAAAACATGATTGGCCGCTGGTCGCACGTTATTTCACCGGAATCCGATTGGCAGATCCAGGCTTACTTCGATCGCACATGGCGGCGCGTTCCCAATAGTTTTTCCGAAGACCTGAAAACTTACGACCTGGACTTTCAGCATCGATTTGAAATTGGTCAACGTAACAATCTGCTGTGGGGTTTGGGTTATCGTGATTATGACGATCACACCGCCTCGACGCCGGGACTGTTATTCATCCCGCCGGCGCGCAATCTTCAGTTGTTCAGCGGTTTTTTACAGGACGAGATCACAATCGTTCCCGAGAAGCTGAAATTGACCCTGGGCAGCAAACTGGAGCACAACGATTTTTCGGGATGGGAATATCAACCGAGCGGTCGACTCGCCTGGACGCCTGATACAAAGCAAACAGTCTGGGGCGCGGTTTCGAGAGCAGTCCGATCGCCCAGCCGCATCGACTCAGACCTGGCTGCCCGCACGCCGGCTGTAACGTTAGTGAACAATCCCAATTTTGATTCGGAAAAATGTTATGCGTTTGAACTGGGCTATCGATTGGCGCCCAGGACGGATACGACGCTTTCCGTTTCTACCTATTACAATATTTATGATCAGTTACGCAGTCTCGACGCGAAGCCTGATGGCACATTGATTTTGGGCAACAACTTTAAAGGGGAAACCGCCGGTGTGGAATTCTCCGCCGATTACCGGCCAATCGATCGATGGCGGCTGCGCGGTGGATACACTTACCTCTACAAACATTTGATCAGTGACGGCACCCCCGGAGTTGTGGCCAGCGTTCGCGAAGGCGATGATCCTGAACATCAGGTGTTAATCCAATCAGTTTTAGATTTACCTCTCAATTTTCAGTTCGACTGCGTCGCCCGATATGTTGATCGCTTGACGGATCCGCGAGTTCCCGCTTATTTGACTGCGGATGTCCGGCTCGGATGGGAATTCCAAAAACATTTTGAACTCTCATTGGTTGCGCAGAACCTCACCGGGCCGCATGGTGAGTTCGGTTCCGGTCTGACGGCGGTGGATATTCCGAGGAGTTACTACGCCATGCTGGCGTATCGCTACTGATGAACAGCCAACAAATAAACCGGTTGCGACAATACAGGCCAAGCGGCCGATTGTATTTGTTTTGGCTTTTTATTTTTGCGTGCGTTTTTCCGGTCCAAGCGCAGGCTCCGTCGCGAGCCCAACTCGAGGCTGCGTATCTCTACAAGTTTCTGCCCTACGTTGAATGGCCGTCGCAGTCCTTTGAAAGCGCGGACGGTCCGTTCGTGATTTGTATTTTGGGCACCGATCCATTTGGCCGTGCCCTGGATGATTTGGTCGAGGGGGAAAAGGTCAAAGGCCGGCCCATTGAAATTCGCCGTTTGAGCAGCTTGAGCCGAGTCGGAAAATGTCAGGTCCTCTTTATCGGCGCATCCGAATCGGGAAGGTTGCCGGGGATTTTGGACAAGCTTCGACATCGGAGTATTTTGACCGTGAGCGAGTTGCCGGACTTTGCCCGGAGCGGGGGAATGATCGGATTGGTCAACCAGAACAACAAAATCCGTTTCCAAATCAATCTCGACGCCGCCAAACAAGCAGAGATAACGATCAGTTCCAAACTGATGCAACTAGCGCAGAACGTATTTTCGAACAAGCGGCCGTAATGCTGAGGAATGTTCCAATCAAGAGAAAGTTAACGCTCGCAATGATGCTGACGGGGCTGAGCGTGCTCGTGCTGACCTCTGTTTCCTTCATGGTTTATGGCGTGACGAGCGCGCGCCGCAATCTCGTTCTGAACCTCCAAATCCTCGCCGAAATCACGGCGGCAAATGCCGGAGGCGCCTTGAATTTTGATGATTCGAAAGCCGCCGAAGATATCCTTTCCAAACTTCAGGCTGAGCCGACGGTTATTAAGGCGGCGCTTTACAGTCGCGACAATAAAATCATTGCCCATTATCCGCAAAGCGTCGCGGAAAAAGATTTCCCGGCGGTTCGACAGTCGCAGTCGCCGATATTCGGCTACGGTGTCATCGAGATGTTCTATCCCGTCCGTGAAAATGAGCGTTGGGTGGGCACCCTGTTTGTGCAAACCGACTTGTCGCCCCTTTACGTGCGGTTTCGTCTCTACGTCATCATCGTCATCGCGATTATGGCTGCGGCGGTCACGATTATTTTTATTCTTTCGCAATGGTTGCAGAAACAGATTTCGAAACCGATTTTGCAACTTGCCGATACCGCTCGCGTGGTGTCCGAAAAACGCGATTATGGTGTGCGCGCACAAGGGACCGGTCGCGATGAGATCGGACAATTAACGCAGGCGTTCAACCACATGTTGAACCAGATTCAGGAGCGCGAGGAGGCTCTCAGAAAAAGTCAGCGCGAGTTACAGGACCTCAACCGCGAACTCGAGGAGCGGGTTTTGCAACGGACCGAGGAACTGGAGTCGACCAATAAGGAATTGGAGGCATTCACGTATTCCGTTTCCCACGATTTGCGCGCGCCCTTGCGGCACGTCGATGCTTTCGCGCAATTGGCCGCGGAGGAAACCGCGTCGTCCAGTTCCCAGCAATTGCACAAGTACGTCGAACGCATTCGCGCCGGTGTAACGAACATGGGCCGGTTGATCGATGATCTGCTTAATCTTTCCCGCGTCGGACGCGCCGAAGTCGTTCAACAGCCCGTCCAGCTCAATCAATTGGTCGACGAAGTTCTCTCCGAAATGAAACCCGAAACGGAGAACAGAAACATCGAATGGACGATCGATAAGTTGCCGACGGTCACCTGTGATTCCGGGCTGATGAAACAGGTCTTTACCAATTTGATCGCCAATGCGGTGAAGTATACGCGGCGCCGCGAAAAAGCGCTCATTCATATTGGCATTGAAGACGTTGACGGCAAACCAGCGGTTTTCGTCAAAGACAATGGCGTTGGATTCGACAGCAGATATTCCGCGAAACTTTTCGGCGTTTTTCAGCGCCTGCATCGGGCCGAAGATTTTGAAGGCACGGGAGTCGGTCTGGCCATTGTGAAACGAATCATGGACCTGCACGACGGGACCGTCTGGGCGGCATCCGAACTCGACAAAGGCACAACCTTCTGGTTTAGTTTTAAAGGACTCAATCCGAATAGCGTAAAGAAATAAATGAACACCCCCATTGAGATTCTGTTGGTCGAAGATAACCCGACCGACCTGGAATTGACCCTGCTGGCATTGCAGAAACATAAGCTGGCCAACAAGGTGCACGTGGCCCGCGACGGGGAAGAGGCACTGGAGTTTCTTTTTTGCCGGGGCAAATTTGACGGCCGCGGTTTCGATGCACCGCCGAAAGTAGTCTTGCTCGATCTCAAATTACCGAAAGTCGACGGCCTCGAAGTATTGCGGCAACTTAAGGAAGATCCGCGGACGCGCGCTGTGCCGGTCGTGGTCATGACGTCGTCCAATCAACAGCGGGATATGGTGGAGAGCTACAAGTTTGGCGTGAACAGCTATATTCAAAAGCCGATCAATTTTACCGATTTTCAGGAGATTATGGGCCAGCTTGGTTATTATTGGCTGGCCATCAATCAGCCACCGCCGGCGGCTGCCTTTAAATAGCAAACGTTAAGCGTTGATTTGCGTCGGCTCGCGTTTTGGAGTTGTCATCCGCAGGTGGCCTTAAACGAGCATCGACTACTTCAATGGTTTGCTTCAGTTGGCGCAGACAAGTCTCCGACTCCTGAATCGATTGTTTCAGGGAAGCCAGATTCTTTATGCCTTCATCTGCGTCCACGAATCTTATTTTACAGATCGAATCGAGCGCGTCGTCCTGAAACTTGTATCAGGAAAAATTCCTACGAGAGTGTCCTAAATATATCGACAAGATTTTCTTTCTGCGTTTAGCGGATTCCGTGCTACGTTGCCGCTGAATGATTTTGGCACAGCAAGAACTGGAGAGCCTGATTCGCGTTCAGCACCGGTCACCGCACCAATTTCTGGGGATGCATCCACTTGGTAACGGAGGCGGTTTGGTTGTGCGCGCCTTTTGGCCGCAAGCCGCTCAGGTCGAAATCGTCCCGACGCACGAGAAAAATAAACCGGCGGTTAAGCTCAAACGCATCCACGACCACGGCGTATTCGAAGGCACCGTCGACAAGACCAAACAGGTTTACGCTTACGACCTCGTGATTACCGAGCACGATGGTCACCGCATCCAGACGCGCGATCCTTATTCCTTTTTGCCGACGCTCGGTGAGCAGGATGTCTTCCTTTTTGCACAAGGTAACGAGCGCCGGATTTACGACAAACTCGGCTCACACCTTCGCACCATCGATGGCGTAGCCGGAACCAGTTTTGCAGTGTGGGCGCCAAACGCCCAGCGCATCAGCGTGGTGGGCGATTTCAATCGTTGGGACGGACGCTGTCATACGATGCGCTCGCTCGGCGCGTCGGGCATCTGGGAAATCTTTATCCCGTCTGTGGGCGAGGGCGCTCATTACAAATACGAGATCAAAGAAAACAATGGCGCGGTCAAATTAAAGACTGATCCGTACGCCTTCTTTTTTGAGACGCCGCCCAAAAATGCGGCGATTGTTTGGAACAACGAAAAATTTAAATGGCACGACGAAGCGTGGTTGAAGAAACGGCGCGACCACAATCCTTTCCGCAGTCCGCTGAGCATTTATGAAGTGCACGTCGGATCGTGGCGTAAAAAGAACGAGTTGGAATCGCTGAGCTATCGTGAGTTGGCCGACCCACTCGCCAAATACGTCAAAGAAATGGGGTTTACGCACGTTCAGTTTTTGCCGACTGCCGAACACGCTTACTTTCCTTCGTGGGGTTATCAGGTCACCGGTTTCTATGCGCCGACCAGCCGGTTTGGCACGCCGGATGACTTTCAGTATTTAATCAATCGCCTGCATGAAGCCGGGATCGGTGTGTTGATGGATTGGGTCCCAGCGCATTTTCCGCGCGATGACTGGGCTCTTGCACGGTTTGATGGCACGGCTCTTTACGAACACGAAGACCCCCGCAAAGGCGCGCATCAGGATTGGGGGACATTAATTTTCAACTACGGCCGGCACGAGGTCCGCAATTTTCTCGCGGCAAACGCACTGTTCTGGTGCGATCGATTTCACATGGACGGCCTGCGCGTCGATGCCGTCGCCTCCATGCTTTACCTCGACTACTCTCGTAAACACGACGAGTGGATCCCGAACCAATATGGTGGTCGCGAGAATCTCGAAGCAGTTGAATTTTTGCGGCATTTCAACCACGTCGTCCACACCGAACAGCCGGGCGTGGTGACTATTGCTGAAGAGTCCACGGCCTGGCCACAAGTGACGCGGCCGCCTTATCTCGGCGGGCTTGGGTTCACCTTCAAGTGGAACATGGGTTGGATGCACGACACGCTGAATTATTTCAGCCGCGAACCGATCCATCGCAAATATCATCAGAACGATCTGACCTTTGCGATGCTCTATCATCACAATGAAAATTTTATTTTGCCGCTCTCGCATGACGAAATAGTTCACGGCAAAGGCTCGTTGATTCGCAAAATGCCGGGTGATGACTGGCAGAAGTTCGCCAACTTGCGGACGCTGCTTGGCTATCAATGGGTCTTTCCCGGCAAACAATTGTTGATGATGGGGTGCGAGATCGGTCAGACCGCCGAATGGAACGCCAACGCGTCGCTCGACTGGTGGTTGCTCGATCAGGGCCCATTCCATCGTGGATTGCAAAATTACATGCGCGACTTGAACCGCCTCTACAAAAACGAGCCGGCGTTGTGGGAAGCGGATTACGATTTGTCCGGCTTTTGGTGGATCGATTGTAGTGATGCCGAAAACAGCGTCCTGTCCTTTATGCGGCAGAATTTGGACGGATCACGCCGTGTCGCGGTGATTATGAATTTAACGCCGGTCTTACGGCACAATTATCGGATTGGTGTGCCGGAACCGGGTTTCTGGAAAGAAGTGTTGAACAGCGATTCAGGAACCTACGGCGGGAGCAACCAGGGCAACCTCGGTGGTGTCACGGCTGATGAATGGAAAACGCACGGACAGCCCTATTCGTTGAACCTGACGTTGCCGCCGCTGAGTATCCTCGCGTTCAGTCCGGAAAAGAAATAATCCAACGCGAATTAAGTTTTTTACGGCAGAACCTGTGAACGATAGAACCTCGGTCCGGTTCCAGGGGTGTCAGTGAAATTGATGATGCCGTTTCCGTCCGCCGTGCCGTTCGACAACGTCGACCAACTATTTCCCGAATTAAGCAGAGCACCGATGTATT
>JAICXV010000433.1 GCA_025934545.1 Verrucomicrobiia bacterium | reverse complement strand
TTTCGGCGACGAGTTTGCCATCGAAATATCGCACCGGACCGTATCCGGATTTCACAGTTGTTTTTAATCCGCCAAAAATCACGTTGTGCAATGGCGCGTTTGGGATGTGCTCGTCCTTGATCTTCGCATCGCCCGTCAACAAGTAGCCGATGATGTGCCAGTCTTTTTCCAAATTGAAATCACGCGGGTCGCGGGTCTTTTCCAGGACTTCGTTGATCTTGGCCATGCGCTGTTCCTGGTTCAGGCCGTCCACGTTTAACTCGCTCAGGGCTTTGTTCTGGGCTCGCAACTGGCCGATGACGACTTTGTGATCGAACTCGTCCCATGCGGACTGGGTATGAGTGACTTTTTCCCGCTCTTTGGGAGGCAGACGATAGTAATCCACGAGGATGCTCATAGAGCGTCAGTATTCGTTAAAGCTGGAATGTGTTCCGGGTTTTATTAGTTTCAGCAGTATGTCTCACATTGCTAGCTGTCAACGGCAATCCCGTTGTGTGCAGAGCTTGCCGACGCGCGCGCAACACTTTACACTATCTAAATGCTACAAGCTGACGTCATCGACAAAATGTCGGTAAGCGAACGGCTGCGAACGATGGAGCAATTGTGGGATGCTCTCGCCCGTGAAGAATCCAAGATGCCGTCTCCAGAATGGCACGGGCAAGTTCTCGCGGAACGCAAAGCTCGGGTGGAACGAGGTGAAGCGAAATTCTTTACGCTCGATCAACTCCGTAATTATCTGCGCGAGCAGAAGCCATGACGATCGTCGTCCTCGATTCAGCCGCCGAGGACATTAAATCCGGCAAAGATTTCTACGATTCACGCGAGCCCGGTATCGGCGACTATTTCGAAGAGTCCATCCTTTCGGATTTGGATTCGCTGATTTTATATGCAGGAATCCATGCCGTTCACTTCGGTTTTCATAGAATGCTTTCCAAACGATTTCCGTTCGGCATTTATTACGAAGTAAAAGAGGATGTCGCCGTGGTCTACGCGATCTTAGACATGCGCCGCGACCCAGTTTGGATTCGCGATGAACTTCGCGGCCGATAATACCTGCAACCGCAAATGTATTTTCTCAAACGCATTTTGATGATGGCGCCACTGCTTCTCGTCATCAGCTTTCTCGCATTCGCGATGGTGCGGTTTGTGCCGGGCGGACCGTTTGATGCGGAACGGCGCGCGGCGTCGCCGGAAATCGAACGGAATATGAGGGCGAAGTATCATCTCGACGAACCGATTTGGAAACAATACGGGCGCTTTCTTAATGACGCGCTCCATGGCGATCTCGGGCCGTCCTTCAAATATCGGAATTTTTCGGTGTCGGAAATCATTGCGCAAGGGTTGCCTGTGTCACTGACGCTCGGTGCGGTTTCGTTTTTGTTTGCGCTCGGCATCGGCATTCCTCTGGGATTTTTCACGGCAGTCAATCGCGGTGGCCTTGGTGATTATGCCGGAAGTTTTTTGGCGATTCTCGTCATCTGCATTCCGGGGCTGGTTATCGGCCCAATGTTAATCATGTTTTTTGCGATCAAATTGCGATTGTTTCCCGTCGCGCTGTGGGGTTCGCCAATGCACGTCATTCTGCCGATGATTGCGCTAGGATTGTATTTCTGCGGCCCAATCGCGCGGTTGATGCGCGAAGGGATGAACACGACGTTGCATTCGGAATTCATTACGACGGCGCGCGCAAAAGGGCTGAGCGAAACGGCGGTGCTCATCAAACACGCGTTCCGAATCGCGGTGCTGCCGGTCTTGTCGTATTCGGGCCCTTTGTTGGCGGATTTGTTGACGGGTTCGTTCGTGGTTGAAAATCTTTTCCAGATTCCAGGCATTGGCGTGTTCATGGTGAATAGTTCGCTCAACTCGGATTACACGATGGTGGTTGGGCTGGTGCTTTTTTATGCGGTGCTGTTGTTGGTTTTGAACCTGGTCGTTGATTTTGTGTATGGCGTTCTAGATCCGAGGGTCCGCTATGAATGAACTTTCTTTAGCCACGGATGAAACACAGATGAAACACGGATTATTGGTGACGGACTTCTGGTTTGGAAATCTGTGTTTAATCCGTGTTCAATCCGTGGCTAAGAACTCCGTCGAATGACAACGGTCACATCAACTGTAGCTGCGCCAGTGCATCTGAGCCCGAATCAACGGGCCTGGCGACGGTTCTTTCGCAATCGGACAGCGACGGTTTCGGCGCTATTTCTGGTCGCGTTTGTCACACTGATTTTGTTGTGGCCGGCGATCAGTTCGACAAATCCAAACGCCGTTTCGGATGCGCAATTTGTAAAACCGAATTCCCACTATCTCTTCGGCACGGATGTGCACGGGCGCGATTTGCTCAGTCGGATTTGTTACGGCGCACGCGTCTCGCTGCTCGTTGGTCTCGTTGGAGCAGTGGTCAGTCTTGTTATCGGCGTGTCGTGGGGATTGGTGTCAGGCTACGCCGGCGGACGGACCGATGCGGCGATGATGCGCATCGTCGATGTTCTTTATTCGATGCCGACAATTGTTTTCGTCATCGTGCTGATCACGGCGATGAACGCGACGCTCGCAAAAACGCAAACGTTGTCCGCTTCGACGGTGCGCTCGTTGCAATTCATCGGCTTGTTCGTCGGTCTCGGCGCGGTGTCGTGGTTGACGATGGCGCGGATCGTTCGCGGGCAAGTGCTTTCCTTGCGCAGTCGCGCGTTTGTCGATGCAAGTCGCGTGCTGGGCGCGACCCATACGCGGATTTTGCTCAAGCACATTTTGCCTAATATATATGGCATCATCATCGTTTATCTCACGCTGACGATTCCATCGATCATCCTCTACGAATCGTTCCTGAGTTATCTCGGGCTGGGAATTCAACCGCCGCAGGCGAGTCTTGGGTCGCTCATTGCGAGCGGCGCGGAGCAGATCAATGCGGTGCGGATTTATTGGTGGCTGATTATTTTTCCTGGTGCGACATTGGCGCTGACGTTGCTCGCGCTGAATTTTGTCGGGGATGGTTTGCGCGACGCGTTTGATCCGCGAGCGGAGCGTTAACGGACCGCGGACTTTAGTCCGCTTCAATGTCGATTTTGCAATTCGCGACGGATGTGGTAACGGGTAACGAAGCGGACTAAAGTCCGCGCTCCTATGAAAGCGATACGTGTTCATCAATTTGGCGGGCCCGAGGTGATGAAGTTGGAAGAGATTCCAGACCTCGAACCGCATGGTGATGAGGTGTTGGTGCGACTGCGCGCAATCGGGGTGAATCCGGTCGACACTTATATTCGCGCCGGCAGTTACGATCCGAAACCCAACCTGCCCTACACGCCCGGTAAAGATGCTGCTGGCGAAGTCGTCGGGGGCGGCCACCGGGTTTATATCACGGGCACGGTCAGTGGCGCGTATGCAGAGTATGCGTTGTGCAAGCCAGCGGATATTCATCCTCTGCCCAAACGGCTTTCGTTCGAGCAAGGCGCGGCCATCGGCGTGCCGTATGCGACGGCGTATCGCGCGTTGTTCCAGCGGGCGCGGGCATGTCCCGGTGAAACTGTTTTGATTCATGGCGGCAGCGGCGGCGTCGGCACGGCGGCGATTCAACTGGCGCGCAATGCCGGCATGACGGTCATCGCGACTGCCGGAACGGATGAAGGCATTGCACTCACCAAAAAACTTGGCGCGCATCATGTTTTGAATCATCGCCAGCCGGAATATCTCGCGGACGTG
>JAICXV010000652.1 GCA_025934545.1 Verrucomicrobiia bacterium | reverse complement strand
TTGGCCGTGTTTGGCAAATTTAAATTTCGTGGCAAATAATTCGGCGTCGGGACGAATGAAGGCGTAGCGCTGATCTTTGACCAGCTCCGCGGGAACCTGTTTGCCGTCGTATTTGGCGAGTGTCGGTTTGTAGTCGAACAGATCGAGCTGGCTCGGCGCGCCGGCTTGGAACATGTAGATGACGCGTTTGGCGCGGGCTTTGAAGTGCGGTGCGCGCGGAGCGAATGGATTTGCGACGCTCGGGCGAGAGCCGCCGAAAGCATTTCCGCCCTTCAACAACGAAGCCAACGCGAGCGAGCCAATGCCCAGGCCGCAATCACGAAAAAAGAACCGGCGGGTAATCAGTTTGCGCGATTCGAAATCGAGATTCATACGACTCCATCATTTTATTTCCTCAAATGCAGAACCGTCAACCAGGGATATGACTCATCTGCACCGTAGCGTTCGACGATGCCGTGCACGAGATCATAGGGCATACTCGCAACGTCATCTTTCTTGAGAATGATGATGTCGTATTTGCGTTCGAAGAATCGTTGGACGAACGTCGCTTCGTCTTTCTTCCCGTAAGAAACGCCGGGGTGCCACCAGATGGGCAAATCTTTCGGTGACGGTTTGTGGAAGGCGGCGTAGCCCCATTCCATGCGAGGCCCAAAAATAACCGAGGCGTTTTTGTTTTTTTACAGAAAGTCAGTGATTTCCTTGTTCACCTCAATGAGTAGCGGTCCACACCGAACGCCTTTAAAGAAACCGGAGGCGATGACTTCGGATGTCCCGCCGTATTCGAAGAACGCCATGGGGCCAATGGCGCGGATGCGATGGCGCGTGACGGCCTGGCCCAGACTGGCAAACGTCAAGGCGACGCAAAGAAATACAAAATAAGCGATCCATGATGGGGCGAATCTCGTCGAAGTATTCGTCTGCGACACGTTGTTAGGCGGCCGGACGCCCAACAGAATCGAGCTCGCGAGGACCAAGGGAAGGTCGACGACTTTTAATTCTCCGTCGGTGAGGAAGCCATAAATTCCGGCGAGAAAACCGACGAGAGCGACCCATGTCGTTGGTAATCGGATGGCGTTTTTAAGTGCGAATAAGCGAACGAACACCGGTGCCGCGACCAATCCGAATGCGATTAGTGACAGTACTTTTTCATTCGGGCCCAAGTCTTGCAAAAATTGCTTCAAAGAAAGTCCGCGGTCGGACACGGCGAGATAACCGTGCACCATATCGGAAATGGAAATCCCGTTGACGGCGAGCAGAAGTACAAAAACGACAAATGCCGCAACTGAGACGATAAGAACCCGCCATCGCAGCGTCTTTACGGAAAACAACGCAACGGTCACAAGAGGGACCAAAATGCCGCCGACATTGGGTTTCATGGCGGCCATCAACAACACGGCGAAAAATTGTGACGTTGTGGCGGCGATGGAGCGCGGCGCGGATATCCAATTTGCCGAAGAGAACAGCAGGACGGCAGCGGCAATTGCGGTGATTGGATTGTACCACCAATACGAGCACAGGATCAAAGCCATGGCTTGCAACGTCACTGCCATCAACAGGGCGAGCTTGCGGTTCGCCAGTAAATTGTTGAGCAAGTACAACGTCCACCAAAACGTGACGATGGAATAAATGATCGTGATAACAACGAGCGAGCGCCATTCCAGGCCGAACACGGCAAATGCATATTTAGATCCTAAAAAAAATGCGACTGGCAATGTGCAGGGGAAATCGATGTAAGGCCGTTGCCCGTTGATCATCCTGTAGCCAACATCAATTAACGGAGCCTGGTCGTATCCACCAATCTGCCGCATGCCGCACCAATATATGAGCACGGACATGATGATCGTTGCGGCGACTCCGGCGAAGACGAAATTGCGCTCAAATTTCGCGCCGATAGGTTCGGTATCGATAAACCATTTTCGCGAGGCGGCAAATATGCCAACAGCCAGTCCGAAGAGGATGAAACTGTTAATGATCTGAAAGTGTTTCGCTTCGCTCGGTTTGACGCCGTTGGTCAAAAGAATTGTAAATACACCTGCCGCAACGCAAATCAGGGCGAAAGCGGTTGCGATGCCGACCGCGCCTTTGTTTGGTTTGGTTGAGTTTTCGGCCTCCGCCCTTCGGTTAGCCATGTGTTGGGTGGGAATAGGTATAGACAAAAAGATGAACGGAAGGCACTTTGCGTGAGTTTATAAATTTCCGGTTCAAGAATTGAAATGGCATCGCAATCGTTTACTAATCAACCCTTGGTAGGCGTCGTCATTCCGTCCTACAAAGAATCTGAAAACATCGTTAAGCTCCTCAACGAAATACTCAAGCACGTTCCCACGGCGCAAATCGCCGTCGTCGACGATTCGCCGGACATGGATACGGTCGGGGCAGTGGAAAAAGCGGCGCTGCCGAGTGTCACGTGCATTCATCGGACGAGCAAGGGAGGGCGAGGTTCGGCGGTTCTCG
>JAICXV010000307.1 GCA_025934545.1 Verrucomicrobiia bacterium | reverse complement strand
TGAATTCAAGCGGCTTGACCGGGCGAATCGAATTCTAGCGATTATTGTTGATGGGGAACCGAATGCCAGTGAGCCGGTCAAAGGAATGAATCCCGAGCAGGAATGTTTTCCTCTGGCGTTGCGCCACCCACTGGCTTCTGACGGTTCGCTCGACCTGCATCAACATGTGGAGCCAATTGCGGCGGATGTTCGGGGGCCGAACGGAAAAGAGATCTCGCTGAGAGACAAAGTTTATCAATCCTTGCTCGAACGTGAGAAGTTGCGCGTGTTAGCAGGATTGCTCGGCGTCGGTTTCGATGAACTTGTTCGACGGGATAAAGACCGGCAATTGCGCGAGGCGCAGGCGCGAACCCGCCGGCTGCAGCGGTTGGTGGCGGGATTCGGAATACTTACTGCAATCGCGATCGTCGCGGGGTTCGTTGCCTGGGGACAGAAGAATGAAGCGCAACGGCAGCGTCAGCAGGCGTTGCAAACATTAAGCTTGTCCGATTTTCTTCAGGCGGAACGGTTGATCGGCGAAGACCGGGATGTTGATGCAGCCGGTTATTTGGTCCGCAGCTTATCGTTTAATCGGGACAATAGCGCGGCTGCTTGCCGTCTCGCAACGCTCTTTGCCTATCATACATTTCCGCTGCCGGCTTTCTATCTCAAGCACGACGGACCGGTGATGTCGGCGAAGTTTAGTTCCGATGGCTCGCGGATTATCACGGCATCGTGGGACGGAACGGTGCGTGTGTGGAATTCTAAAACTGGCAAGCTGTTGTTCCCGGCAATCGAAACTGACGGTACCGTTGAATTTGCCGAGATAAGTCCCGATGGTCGCAGGATTGCGGCGAAAACCGGCAACATTGATGATTCGAGCGCGATTTTGACCCTTTGGGACGGACTGACGGGGCGGAAGACGATTCCGCCAATCCAATATCCCTCGTTGACGTCGATCCGGTTTAGTTCAGACAGCAAGCGGATGGTGGTTGGCACGGGTTACATGCGAACGCCGGGTTACGCGGAGGTGCGGGACGTTGAAACCGGCAAAGTTGTCAGCGGAAAAATGGAGCACGAACAATCGATTGTTTCAGCTGAATTCAGCAAAGATGGAACGCGAATCATTACCGCATCACGCGATCAAACCGTTCGGATTTGGGTCGCCGACACGGGCCAGCCAGTGACGGAACCGATCAAACATGACAGCGACGTGATGTGCGCTGAATTCAGCCCCGATGGCGCGAAATTTGTGACAGGTTGTGACGATGGTTCTGTGCGCATCTACAGTGCTCAAAATGGAAAGCTTTTGTATCAGACGACCGGCCACACTAAACGCGTCAATACCGCGCATTTTAGTCCCGATGGCACTCTCTTCGTAACTGCGTCAGAAGATTCAATGGCGTGTTTGTGGGATGTCCAAACGGGAAAACAACTGGGCGAGCCGATGGCTCATTGGGAAGGAGTGAAAAGCGCTGAATTCAATGATGATGGATCGCAAATCGTTACGTTGGCCGGTGAATTTCAATCGTATGCTAGAGTGTGGAGCGCTATCACAACTGCGGCGTTAACTGAGCCGGTGCGTATCGGCCCAGACGGACGGGAAGCAAGCTTCAGTCCTGACGGACATCGCATTGTCACTGCGTCGGGAGGATTATTCGATACGGGAGCAGCAGTGGTCTGGGATGTCGATTCAATAAACGCGTTGCCGGAATCTTCAAAAGCCGAGGTGGCTGGATATCCTGTTCGTTTCACGTCCGACAGCACGCAAATCATCGCTGCGGCATATGGAGAACGGACGCACATCGAAAATCTCCAAACAAATGAGTCTTTAGTTCAATCCAACCTTTCCGCTGCTGACATCGAACAGGCGGCGTTCGCGACGAATGGGCAGCGGCTTTTTACCGTATTTTCGGATAATAGCGTGCAGGCTTGGGACGTTAAAACCAGCCAGCCAGTCGGCAAACCTCTAAAAATGGAAACCGGAACCAAGTTGGCCGAGCTGGATCCCGATGGCGGACGCATCTTGATTATGAGGGATCATAAGTCTGTGTCGGTCATGGATGTGGTAAGCGGCGCTCGGATTGCGGGACCGATGGCACACGACGTGGAAGTGACCTCTGCGGAGTTCGTAATGAACGGCAAACGGATCCTCATAAAAACTAAAGAGAATAGCCTTTGGTTGTGGGACGCACAGACAGGCCAAAAGATCGTCGGGCCATTGCGGCACAACGGAGAAATTCATCAGGCATGGTCTTCGCCGGACGGCAACACCATAGTGTCCGATTCGGAGTATTATAATCTACGTATTTGGAACGTTCTTACCGGGCGAGAGGTGATGGCTCCCTTCAAACATTCGGGCGACGTTTATAAAATCGAATTCAGTTCCAGCGGGCATAAGTTTGTGACTCGATTGAGCAATTCGTGGCAAGTGTGGGACGCGAACACCGGCAAACCAATTACTGCGCCGATAAGACATGGAACGAGGGTGGATTGCGCCGAGTTCAGTCCTGATGAAAAGCTTGTTGTGACGGCTTCTGATAATAAAACATTCTGTGTATGGGATGCTCAGACCGGACAACCACTGATCGATCCGGTGCCTCAATTAGGAAACATCTATTTTACAGTGTTCAGCCCTGACGGCCGCAAAATAGTGACGGTATCCGAAGAGGGTAATGCAGAAATTTGGGACGTTCAAAGTGGCCAACCGATTTCAGAGAGCATGCGCATCTTTAACAATCCTCTCTCCGTAAAGATTGGATTGAATGCAACGCCGAGCGTCATGGTCTCGGCCCTAACAACCTCTGCCACCTGGGATGTTTGTCCGGCGGGTGAATTGCCGCAATGGTTGCCACAACTGGTGGACGGGATCACTGGACAGCGCTTGAATGATCGCGGCGTGTTCCGTCCATTGGAAACCGACCCGTTGGACAGCATCCACAAGATCAAAACACAATTAGATCAGTCGACAGTCGATGATCAGTGGAGTCGCTGGGGCCGATGGATTTTGAGCGATCACTCGACACGGGCGATTTCTCCGTTTTCGCAAGTAAGGGCTGGACGAGAAGTGCATCAAGCCGTTCAGTCGGATGGCACTCACCCCTGATTCCGACGGACGGAAAGTGACGTTACGCCACTTCCAACGGCCTTGCGAACATCGCTCCGGTCAACTTGCTCGACCAGTGCAGCGCTTTATGCAGTTGCGTTTCGAACGTGACGCGATAGTGCGCTTTCGACGACGACGCGTCCATGAAATGAATCACGCCCTGGTCATCGCGGATGCACAAGCCGGTGTGCGCGATGTCGATGCCCGGCTCACGCGTCGCCACGCCGATGATGTCGCCGGTTTTCAATTGCGGTTCCGCCGCTTCGATTTTGTCGAGCGGGATGAACTTTAAGTTGTAGGCGTTGATCTCGTCCTCGTATTTTTTGATCGCCGGAATCAATTCTGGATGCGCCTTGAGCTGGCGATAATTGCCCGATTTTTCGCTCATGATACCGACCTTTTGCGTGAACGGCTCCGCGCCCGGTAAAGTCGGTGCGAGAATTTTCACGACACCTTTCTTTTCGTTATCGACCATCCAATCGGTCGTGTAATGCAGGCGCGTCGTGAAATCGCCCATCTTACCGCCGCGATAACGGGTGTATTGAATTTCCGCGAGCATGTCCTCGGGCTTGCGTTTGCCGCGCTTGAGCATCCGCGCCATGTCCAGTGTGTCCTCAAAAAACGTGACGCAATCAAGGCCCTTCAAATTGACGACGCAGCTTTCGTTGTCGAGCGACGTTTCGAGCGTGAACCCGACGTAAGGCGTGCCTTCCAATTCGCGCGCGATCTTGCCCATCAATTCGCCGATTGGCAGCTTCGTCCATTTTTCGGAAACGGCTTTGTTGACGATGCGATTGAAAATATCTTCGCCTTCAAAGTGCCGGGCATTTTTTGGAACAGGCGCGATTTTCGCGAGCGCGGAAAAACTGAGCAAACTGAGCGTGCCGAGTGCGGAGTAGCGGAGAAATTCGCGACGACGGAGCGGTAGAGGAGTCATAGGCCGCTATGATGCGAGCGCAACCCGCGACCGTCAAGCGGCCATGGGCGATCGGCGATGGCCATTTCATCATCCGGAGCGCGGACTTTAGTCCGCTTCAGCGCACGAACAGGACCAGCGCCTGATCATTCCGACACTTATAGAGAAGTTGAAGTTGAAGCGGACTGAAGTCCGCGCTCCTGTGCAGTTAGAATCACACCCGGGGCGACCGAAGCGCAGTCAACACAAGCTTGTCCCACCGTTCGCCCGTGCTAATCTTATTTGACATGAACGGCGGCGGCGAATCGAAGTCCTTGAAAATGGTGACATGCGGGCGGTGCGGCGCCAAGACGTTCATTCCCGGCAACCTCGCTCCCTTCGAAACGGTTCCGTGCACCAAATGCGAACATCCTGTCATGCTCCCCGTCATGCTCCACAATTACGAGCTGCGCAGCATCATCGCATCCGGCGGCATGGGCACGGTCTAT
>JAICXV010000290.1 GCA_025934545.1 Verrucomicrobiia bacterium | reverse complement strand
TGCCGTCGTTGCTGAACGAAGGCGGCTTATTTGTTCTCGGCCACACCAAGCGCGACACTTTGACTATGCCGAGCTATTGGGACGAAAAGAAGCTGCTCAAGCACGGCGATACGATCATGCGGTTTCTTAAGCGACAGAATTCTTGAATCTGTCTCTATCTGTGTTCATCTGTGGTTAACTTCCTATGAGATTGATTTCATTTGCATCCGCTCTTGTAATGTTGTGCACCATGACCACGTTTGGAGCCGATCCGAATCTTCAGCGCGTTCTCGATAACGCGGTGCAGGCCACCTTTAAGAAATTTCCCGATCTAAAAACGAACGAGTTCGCCGCCACACTGATTGATCTGCGCGATGCCGAAAATCCGTCAATGGCGAGCTTCCGCAGCGACGAACGAATTTATCCCGCCAGCGTCATCAAATTGTTTTACCTCGCCGCCATCCATCGTTGGATGGAAGACGGCAAAGCGACCGACACACCGGAACTGCGCCGCGCGATGAAAGACATGATTGTCGAATCGCTCAATGAGGCGACCGGGCTGGTCGTCGACACTCTCACCGGCACAACGAGCGGCCCGGAAATGCCGGACGCCGAATTGAAAATCTGGTGGGAAAAGCGCAACGCCGTGAATCATTATTTCACCTCGCTCGGCTACACAAATATCAACGTCAGCAAAAAACCGTGGTGCGAAGGACCGTACGGACGCGAGATGCAGGCGACCAAAGCGTTCGAGCCGCGACGCAATGCGCTCACGACCGACGCTACTGCGCGACTCATGTCAGAAATCGTCACCCACAAAGTTGTCACGCCCGCGCGTTGCGACCAAATGATGGAACTCTTGCATCGCGACATGGACGACAAAAACAATGCGCAGGCACATTCATTTATCGGCGCTGGGTTGCCACACGGGTCGAAATTATGGTCGAAAGCCGGCTGGACCAGCGAGACGCGTCACGATTGCGCATATGTCGAACTGCCAAACGGCGCAAAGTTTGTTTTGACCGTGTTCACCGTCAACCACGCGAACGACAAAGAAATCATTCCATTCGTGGCGCGGACAGTGGTTGCAGATTTTCAAAAGTAATCGCGGACCGCGGACTTCAGTCCGCTTCACCTCAACAATTTCCGACGATTTCAAATTTTTCATCCGCTCACCCGGCACTAAAAATCCGCTCTGTGCCTCCAGACGCGCACTGCAATTTTTGAATGTTTCGCCTCTACAATTGTCGCAAACAACAACCAATAATCTCGGCATTAGCGTTTGCTTTTGAGGTTGCGATTCGTAACCTGTTAGCCGCCAAGAGCGGTGTTCTGAATGCGACAATTTATCACCATAGCCATCAATGCGTTTATGGAGCTGGTTCGTCAGCCGGTTTTCCTGCTGCTCATGACCGCTTCGGCGATGTTTGAAGTCTTTTTGGCCTGCGTAAATTATTTCGGCTTCGGTGACGAACCCAAGCTCATCAAAAACAGTGCCCTCGCCGTCATGTTGCTCACCGGATTATTCGCCGCCGTCCTGAGCGCCTCTGCTTCCGTCGCGCGCGAAATTCGCACCGGCACCGCCTTGGCTGTTCTGGCGAAACCCGTTGGGCGCGCACAATTTTTATTGGCAAAATATTTCGGCCTCGCCGCCGCGCTCACGGTCCTCGTTTACGTGAATTGCCTCGCCTGCCTGCTCGCCACGCGCATGTCGTTCGATGCTTACGGCGACATCGATTGGCCGGGATTATTTGTTTTCCTCGGCTCGATTGTGCTCGCCTATGCGATTGGCGGGTTCAGCAATTATTTTTTACGCCGGCCATTTGTGGCTGATGCCGTGTTCGCAGTGGCCATCATGATCACGCTCGGTTTTGTGATCCTCCATTTCATTCCGCGCGACGCCGGGCGCATGATGGACAGCTATACCGGCATCGATTGGCGCGTCGTTCCGGCCTCTGGATTAATTCTTCTGGCGCTATTAATATTAGCGGCGCTGGCGCTGGCGTGCTCGACGCGTTTTGAAATTATTCCAACGCTCGCTATCTGTTCGGCCCTGTTCCTGCTTGGACTGGTATCGGATTATTTTTGGGGCACTCGCGCCAAGGCTGGCTCATGGTGGGCGTCGACGCTTTATAGCATCACGCCGAACTGGCAGCTTTTTTGGATGGCTGATGTCTTGGAAGGAGACAAAAAGATCCCGGCCCAATACATCGGCAAAGCCTTTGCCTACGCCGCCGCCTACATCGGCGCGGTGTTGTCGCTGGCGCTGGTGATGTTTGAAGATCGTGAATTGAACTAATGGACCAAAGCGAAAAGAAAATAGGGTTGTTGAACTGGATCATGCTGCTCGTGACCAGCGCCGCCATGCTCGCCATGAGCCGTTGGGTCAACTCTGCCGCCGGCGTCGTGGCGACCATCATCGCCGGTGTCGGCTTGCTCGTCGCCCTCGTCAGTTATTTCCAAATGCGCCTCGCCGAACGCGAGCAATTGGAAAAACTCGAAATGGACGAACTCGCCAAATCGCGCGGCGATACGTCGCTGTTCGCTTCGGCCGCCGATGAAACATTTCCCGCAAAACGTTCGCGCGAAATTTTTGATAGATATTTTGTCCCGGGCTTCACCGTCGTCCTTTTGTTATTTCTCGGCGCGGGCTGTTATTTCTCCTGGACCCTCGTGGGCACGATGCCCCCGTTGATCCCCGAACGCGCCACGCTCGCGATGGCCTTGATGGGATTGTTTGCTATCGTCCTCTTTCTGCTCGGCAAATACTCCGTCGGTTTGGCGCGATTACAAAAGCAGCGACTGCTCCGCGCTGGCGCTGGTTATTTGTTGCTGACGGCCTACGTCTGTTTCGTCGTCATCGCCACCATCGGCATGGTTTTGGCCGGGTTTCCGAAAACGGATTTCATCGTTGCCCGCGCGCTTTCGGTCGTTCTCGGTCTCATCGCGGTCGAGGCGTTGCTCGGTTTAATTTCCGAACTTTACCGCGTCCGCGTCAAAGGTCGCGAGAGTCGTCTGCTCTACGATAGCCGCATGGTCGGATTGCTCGGCCAACCCGAAGGCATCATCAACACCATCGGCCACGCGCTCGATTATCAATTCGGTTTCCAGGTTTCCGAAACATGGTTCTACCAGTTGCTCCGCCAACGTTTTGCTTTGCTCGTGCTCGCGCAGGTCATCGTTCTGGTCCTCTCGACCTGCGTGACCTTCATCGACCCTGGCGAACAAGCCTTGCTCGAACGCTTCGGCGCGCCCGTCCCAAATCGCGGCGTGATCGGACCAGGCGTCCATTTCAAATTGCCGTGGCCGATTGACCAGGTGACGCGCTATCGCACCGAGCAGATTCAAAGTTTCGTCGTCGGCGAACAGGAAGGTTCCGAACAGGAAAAAATCCAGCGCCAATCCCGGACCATCGTCTGGAGCGTCGCCCACGGCAAAGAAGACGATCTCCTCGTTGCAACCCGCGACCGTTCAGACTCGACCCAACTCGATGCCGCTAAAAAAAGCCCGCCTGTTAATCTGATTTCCGTCGGCATCCCCGTTGAATTCCAAATCGCCGACCTGAACAAGTGGGCCTACAACAACGAAGACCCGGATTCACTCCTGCAAGGCCTCGCTTACCGCGAAGTCGTCTATTATCTCGCCAGTGCCGACCTCGATGATGTCATGGCCCGTCATCGCGGGGACGCCGCGAAAGTCTTGCAACAACGCATTCAGGCCGCCGCCGATTCGCGCGAACTCGGTGCGCGAATTATTTTTGTCGGCCTCGAAGACATTCATCCGTCGGTCAAAGCCGCTGCCGATTTCGAAAAAGTCATTGGCGCCATGCAAACGCGCGAAGCAAAAATTCTCGAAGCCAAAGCCTACGAAGTAAAAACAAACGCGCTCGCTCGCGCTGAAGCCTACAAACGCACTGGCGCCGCCGAAGCCGAAAAGGAACGCCTTACCCAAAACGGCTCCGCCCGCACCGCCTTGGTCGCTGGCCAGCTCGCCGCCTTCGATGCCGCGCCCGATGTTTATACCAATCGCGCTTATCTCAACACCGTCTCGCGCAACGTCGGCGACGCGCGCAAATACGTGATGGCCAGCACTAACACTTCGGAAATTTTGCAACTGGACTTAACTGACAAAGTTCGTCGCGACCTCGAGAACGTCATCGACGTTCCTCCGCCAAAGAAATGATATGAAACGCAACCTCAACTTCATTGTGGGCGCGCTGCTGATAATTGTGTTCGGCTCGCTCCTCTTTATTTTTCAAGTGCGCAAATCGCAAGTCGCGGTCGTGACGCAGTTCGGGCGCTACGATCGCGAAGCCGGTCCCGGCGCGCATTTCCGTTGGCCCTGGCCGATCGAAAGCGTCTACAAGCTCGACCAGCGTATCCAAAATTTCGAAAGCCGTTTGGAAGAAACCAAATTGCCTGACCAGAATATTCTGCTCATTTCAACCTACGTCGGCTGGCGCATTGAAGAGCCCAAATCCTTCTTCCCGCGTTTCGAAGGCGGTTCCATTCCCAAAGCCGAAGAAACCCTCGGTCGCATGGTCGAGAGCGCAAAAAAGGAAGTTGCCGGTCAACATAACTTTTCCGATTTCATTTCTGCTGACGAAAAGCAGATGAAGTTCACCCAGATCGAGCAGGAAATTCTGGCCAAGGTAAAAGAACAATTGAAATCGCATGACTATGGCCTCGACGTGAAGTTCGTGCAGATCAAAAAAATCGG
>JAICXV010000483.1 GCA_025934545.1 Verrucomicrobiia bacterium | reverse complement strand
GTTCAAGGTGGCGGCATCGGGCGGATGGTGAAAAAAATGGGTGAACCAAAACTTATCGCCATGAGTTTATTCGTCGCCGCGGTCGGAATCGGCGTGCTGCCGTTTATTCGCACATGGCCTCTGCTTTTCGTCGGGCTGGCGATCTTTTCCATCGGCTCCAGCCTCACGCGCCCACCAGTTTTTGGAATGATTTCCCAACTGACAGCTGCGCACGAGCAAGGAACGAACATCGGTGTGGCTCAAGGCGTCGGCAGTCTAGCGCGTATTTTCGGTCCGATTTTTGCCACCAGCCTTTTGGAAAAACACGTCGCAGTTCCCTACGTCGCCTGCGGCGTACTGTCATTTGTTACCGGCGCCATCGCCATGGCTTATCTGACGCACATTCCGTTGAACAAAACCACAGAAACCGTGCCCGTTTCTCCTTGACGCAATTTACGGTCAATTCAAAGCTGACCGCTCGCATGCAACCCTTTTCCCGGCGCCAATTCCTCAATAAGTCAGCGCTCGCACTGGCTGCGTCGCCGGTAATTGTGCCTCGGATAAAACGCACGATGGAAGTCGGCGCCAACGGCAAAATCCGTCTCGGCGTGATCGGAGCCGGGGATCGAGGGCAATACGTTTTAAGTTATTTCCTCAAAAACCCTGAAGTCGACTGTGTCGTCGCTTGCGATGTCGATGATACTCGCTCGGCGAAAACCGCGAGCGATGTTGAGAAGCTTCGCGGGAAACGCCCTGAGACATGCCGCGATTTTCGGCACGTGGTCGATCGCAAAGATATCGATGCCATTCTCGTCGCAACTCCAGACCATTGGCATGCGATGCCCACGGTTTTCGCCTGCCAAAATGGCAAAGACGTTTACGTTGAAAAGCCGCTCGCGAAGACGATCGATGAAGGACGCGCCATGCTAGAGGCGTCGCTGCATTATAAACGAGTCGTGCAAATGGGCACGCAATGGCGCAGCGGCACGCATTTCAAAGATGCCGTCGATTTTATTCGTTCCGGCAAACTCGGCAAAGTCGGACTCGTTCGCGGCTGGGTTTATCTCGACTGGGTTGCTGGCATTGGCAAACCGCCTGATTCGCAACCGCCCGCCGGAGTGGACTACGATTTCTGGCTGGGCCCTGCTCCGCGTCGACCGTTCAACAAGAACCGATTTCACTTCAACTTCCGCTGGTTCTGGGATTACGCCGGCGGTTTGATGACCGACTGGGGCGTACACCTGATCAATGTGATGCTGTGGGCGATGGGCCCGGACCATCCGAAAAGTGTCATGTCGAGCGGTGGCAAATTCGTCGTGAATGACAATACCGAAACTCCCGACACGCAAGTCACTGTCTACGAATTTCCGACCTACATGCTTTTGTGGGAGCATCGCGTTGGCAGCAACAATGGGCTGGAAGGCCAACGCTGGGGCATCCGTTTTACCGGCAGCGAAGGCACGTTGCTCATCAGCGAAGCCGGCTGGCAAGTCACGCCGGAGCGAAAAAGCAAAGAGCTCAAACCGGAAAAACACGACGCAGGGCCGGACGAAGTCACGGCGCACGTCCGCAATTTTCTGGATTGCATGCATTCACGCCAGCAACCGAATGAAAACCTGACCGTCGGCCATCACGTCTCTTCCGTCGCGCACCTGGGCAACATTGCGTATCGCACGAAGCGAAAGATTTTCTGGGACGGTGAGAAGGAACACATCACCGGCGACAAAGATGCCGACTTGATGGTGGGCGTTCATTATCGCCGCCCCTGGCGTCTACCGTTCACGCGGCGTGTTTAAGTTCGACTGTCGAAGAAAACTAAAGCCCCGGCACCGCAATCATATCGACGGTCACCGTCTTGCCGGCGACGCCAACGCCCGTGACCATCGCTTTGGAAGCGGCGGGTGGACGTTCGGGATTTAACAATTTCGGGCGCTGTACATTGAGCTGATTACTCGCATCGGCTGTGCTGCAATAATAAGTGGCTTTGGCCATGTGATCGAAATCGCTTCCGGCGTTTTTCAGAACGTCACGCAGTTGCGCAAAGATGTCGCTCACCTGCTCCGCGCCGGTCTTGTCCTTTTCACCACCATAGAGGGCCGAACAATAAATGCGGCCACCGCGATTGATGCGCACGACGCGCGTGAAAACTTTTGAACTGACCAACCCCGGCGGGTTGATGAAATCCAAATCGCCGCCCGTCGATTCGGAGCGGGCGATCAATTCAATTTCAATCGGCTGCGGATTGTTCGTCGTCCATTGGACAAACACGCACGGTGGCGTGACGTCCGGCGCGAAGAAGTCAGCGATTTCCTTTTTGACCAATTCAATCTCGCGCATTGGTTGCAAAAAACATTTCACCTGGACGACGTCGGCTTTGGTCAGGCGCAAGAATTCCAATGTCGTTTCAAGACTTTGCAACGTTTTCGCCGTCGAAGTGCCCAGCGTCGTGTTGGTCTTGGCCTGGCCGGAAATATACACTGCGCCGCCGGGCGGAAGCACGGCGAGTTGCGCCGCGTCCGATTGGCTGAGGTACGGTGAATAGAGGCGGCGGACGCTGGAACTGGAACCCGACGGATTCAAATCGACGGCAACGGCGTCCATCGCGACGAGCGCGTCGGGATCTGGAAGCGATGTCGTGACAAAACTAACCGCCGGAAGAGCTCTTCGGCTGAACGGTTTTTTCAACGCTTTCTCGACATGCGGCAGCAAAGCCTCGTTGGCGACGTAGACGTTCAGTTTAACGACTTGCGCATTGGGCGCGACACCTTTCAACGCTGCGACGATGTTCTCTAAAATTTTCGCAGCTTGTTTGCCGACGTCACCGGGTGCAACGAGTTTGCCCTTGTCGTCCTGGGCGATGAACTGGGCGGTATGAATCAGCGGCGCGTTTGGCACGACGACGGCCTGGGCCATTCCTGCGATTGGATCTTTGCCAATCGATTTCACGCCATCGCCAAATGAGGCGAAGGCTGAAAGCAACAAGAGTACGATGATGCGGTTCATAACCCAGTAGTTCGCTGAGCGCGTTCGTTTGACAAGTTAATTTGTAGCGACCGACGTGATGAGGCGCGGCAAAGCACGCCGCTTCAGCACGTCGGCGGCTGCGATCAGACGAGTTGCAGCGGTGTGAATTTTTTGCCGAGGACCGGTTCGCTCTTCGTCTTGAGCCATTGCTCAAGGACGCCGGCATAAACGGTGCGGAAGTCGGTCGTGTATTTCAGGTCACCGTTGACGAGATCATGTGGGGCGAGGCTCGGATATTCGCCGAGCAAGCCCGCTTTGACTTTGTTGCCGATGACAAACATTGGCGCGGCGGCGCCGTGGTCAGTCCCATTGTTCGCATTTTCCCCGACGCGCCGGCCAAATTCGCTGAAAGTCATAACGAGGACGCGTTCGAAATTGCCCTGGGCATTGAGGTCCGCGACGAAGGCGTTCACGGAATCGCCGAGG
>JAICXV010000755.1 GCA_025934545.1 Verrucomicrobiia bacterium | reverse complement strand
GCTAATCAGCCGAGTTTAGGACGAATTCACGCGGCGCACGGTGGCACGCTGTTCCTCGATGAAATTGGTGAACTGCCGTTATTGATGCAGGGCAAGCTCCTACGCTTTCTTCAGGAAGGCGAAGTGCAGCGTCTGGGCAGCTCCGATGTGTTCCGTTTGGATGTCCGAGTAGTCGCGGCCAGCAATATTGAACTGTCGCAACGGGTCGCCGAGAAGCAATTTCGCGACGATTTGTACTATCGTTTGGCGGTTTTTCCTATCTCTCTACCGCCCCTGCGCGACCGGCGAAGCGACATTTTGCCGCTCGTCCGTGAGTTCTTGAAGCGCTTTTCGCGCGAGTCACAGTGCCCTCCGAAGCGGCTTTCGGAGGCTTCCGAACGCCTTTTGGAAACGAATAAATGGCCAGGGAACGTCCGCGAGTTACAACATGCGCTGGAGCGGGCGTTCATTCTCGCCGAAGACGAGCTTGTGCTCACTCCAGATCACTTTTCTTTTTTGCCTGGGCGACAGAACTGAATTCATGCGCCACGACGCTCCATTGCGGATACTGGCAACAATCTCCGGTTTGGCCCTGCTCTCGAGCAGCGTGTGCGCGCAACAGGGAAAGCAAGCTTCGGCAGCGCTTCATATACGAGTTGTCGTGGTTCCGATTGTGTTCCAGCCTTCGGCTGGGGAAAAGACAACTTCGAAACCGCAACCAGTCGGGATACAGTATGACCTTCAGCGAAACAACCAACCATCCGTTCTGATCTCGACAAAACAATTTGCCGTCGAGGATCACAATGGAAAGCCGTCGCGTGCTGCCGTATTACAAACGACGACCATTGTTCCAAATTAGGAAAGAGAAACGAATTAGGAAAAACATGTCCACATTTCCTTCATTGAACGCGATCATCGTTTCCCAGGATCAGACTATTCTTGAAGCTCTGCCGGAAACGCTAAAGAGCATGGGAATCAATTCCACGATTCACACACCGGCGACGGTCCTCTCGGCGATAGGCAAGCAGAAGTCGGACGCCTTCTTTGTGGATCGCGACATCGATCCTGAATTGTCGGTGCTGGCCAGAATGAGATCTTCGTTGTCGAATCAGCGCGCCGTCGCCTTCGCCATCGTTCCGCGTGAAGCTGCCGCGGACGGCTCATTTCGTCTCGCGGATTTCATTTTGGAAAAGCCGGTCTTAGTGTCCAAGATCAAACAGACTTTGCGCGCGGCGTACGGCTTTATGATCGCCGAGCGGCGACGCTACTTCCGTTGCCAGCTTTCCGGACCCGCAACCGTGGTGAAGTCCACGAATGACAAGATTGCCGCTGAGTTAAAGAACATCAGCCAGACAGGAATTGCTTTCCACACTTCAGCTCCCGTTGCCGCCGGAGACGTGGTGCAAATCTGCTTCTCTCTTCCGGGTAGTCCAGAGCCTGTGACGCCGAGCTGCCGGATCATCTGGAGCGACGCGCAAAGCCGCGCCGGCGCAGCTTTCGCGACGATGACTCCCGAGCACCGCACAATCATTTCCCGCTGGATTGTTCATCAATTCGATTCGATGGCCGCATCTGCCGTTGCCGTTTAAAACCAGCCGCCTCCGATCCTGACCACGTTTGTATTCGTGTGTTCCAAAACGGAACTCAGAATTAGAAAGGTTTAATTCTGCCATCCGATATTGGCAGTCTGCTTGCTTTCATCCCTAGGGATGGGACTGTCACTGCTGCCATTTGAGAACGAACCGCTCAAGAACGAAACCATTTCGCCGGAGCAGTTTCTCAATCGAGCCTTCGCCATGGTCAGCCAGGCG
>JAICXV010000786.1 GCA_025934545.1 Verrucomicrobiia bacterium | reverse complement strand
TGTAACGATAATTTTTAAACGGAACCGCGCCATTATTATATAGCGCCGCGCCCCAAAGCATGGCGCCATGGTTCATCATGCTGTGATCCACCCGGTGGATGACCTCGTCATGGCAAAGTCCACAAGCCTGATCGGCGACACGCAGGTCGCCCGGGTTCACGAACTTGATAAACTCAGCCGATTCATGGTTCAGCAAAACGGTCGACTCATTTGGGTTGGCCGAACTTTCGAAAAAAACGGGATTGCGCGGCAGCACGTGCGCTTTGCGTTGGGTCAAGCCGGGCGTTGGATTGCCTCCATGACAATCGGTGCAACCGAGCACGACGTTCGGGGACTGATGCATGTCTTCGACTCCGGCATGACATTCGATGCAGCCCCGGCTCTTTTTGAAAGCTTCTTCGGGAGATTGATCGACCCAATTGTGCGGTTTGGCGGCAGTCGTTTTGGTTTCACGCGGAACGGAAATGGCCGGTCCGTAACCAACGTCGGCTAGCGAAGAGAATTTAACCGCAAAAAACGCAAAGATCACAAAGAGAGAAAAATATTTCTCCGCGCTCTTTGCTTTTTTTGCGGTTAAATAAAAACTCCGCATGGGTTATCAGTGGAACGAGGTTGTCATTGAGCTGCGGGGCTGTCAATGCGCCGCGTTATTTCCCGATACAAAACTGGCTGAAGATGGAATCGAGCAAATCTTCCGTTGTCGTCTTGCCGACGATTTCGCCGACGGCGTTGGTGGCTTCGCGCAGTTCGAGTGCGACGAGTTCCAAACCGGCTTGCGAACGCAACCCAATGCTGCTTCGTTCGATGGCGGCGCGCGCTCGCGAAAGAGCTTCCTGATGCCGCGCGTTAATCATCACTTCCAACATCTCGGCCTTGATTTCGCCGCCCCAGACCAATTGTTGGATCGCGTCTTTCAACGTTTCGATGCCTTTGCCGGTAAGACAGCAGACCTCGATCGCCGCAACTTTTTCCGGTAATGTCAATTTTTGGGGTAAATCAGATTTGTTACGCAAAACGATTCGTTTTTTGCCGGCGAATTCGGCGAGGTGTTTTGCATCTTCGGCATGCAACGGTTCAGAGGAGTCGAGCACGTGCAACACTAATTCTGCTTTGGTCAGGCTTTCGCGACTGCGCCGCATTCCTTCGACTTCAATTTCATCGGTCGACTCGCGCAGACCGGCCGTATCGATGAAAACGACGGGCAAGCCACGGATGTTTGCTGTTTCCTCAATCGTATCGCGCGTCGTGCCGGGAATCGGCGAAACAATGGCGCGGTCGCGTCCGAGAAGTCGATTGAGTAAACTCGACTTGCCGACGTTCGGCCGGCCGATGATGGCCGCACGAATGCCGCGGCGCAAAATCTGTCCTTCGCTGGCGGTGCGCAACAATTCGTCGATGAAATTTTTTGCCGCGTCGAGGCGTGTCACCAATTTGTCTTTTGTGTCGGGCGCAATGTCCTCATCGGGAAAATCAATGTGCGCTTCGACGTGCGCGAGCGTTTTCATCAAATCATCGCGCAACAGATTGATGCGTTGCGATAGTTTGCCGGCCAATTGTTCGTTCGCTGCGGATAAAGCCAGTTCCGTGCGC
>JAICXV010000218.1 GCA_025934545.1 Verrucomicrobiia bacterium | reverse complement strand
TGATACCCAAACATGTCATCACCCCAAAAACGAAATTCCAACCACAGCGAGGTGAAGGTGAGCGGAAAATAATCCGGTGTCAGCGCCTTGCACCAGATGTAGAAAAGTCCCGCCGGCGATTGAACCATCGGATTAATCATCATCTCATCATCCAAAATCCGCCCGCCATGCAAGCACGGCAGGTAAATCACAAATGTGATCGCAACCAACGCCAGGACCTGCAAAACAACTCGCCACGAACTTCCAGTTGCAGACCGGCCATGGTCTTGGATTGATTGCGATTGCGATTGTGTTTCTAGCTGAGCCAAGACGTGAAGGATATTTAGAATGGTGCGTTCCCACAACACCGCATCGAACTGAAAGCTTTAGAAATCAGTATCGCAAAACGGTAAAGGGCGCATCGAACCATAAGCCGTTGAAATCGAATTGCATGTTTGGCGAATCAAACGTCGCGTTGACCCAGAACATTTCGTTGCGCGGCTGGATAAGATTGCAGACTTCGTTGAACATCGCGAGATCGAGTCCGACCACTGAATATCGGTCGCGCCGAAACTCTTCTTTTTCCATGGCGCGAACCAAATCGCGCGCGGCGACTTCGGAACGTTTTACGACCCAGAATTCTGTATCCGGCAATTTCACCGCGAGCTTGTGCAGTTTGTTCATGCTGCACTCGCCGCATTCGATCCAAAGTTTTGGACGCAACTGATAATCGAGTTCCACGAGATCGGGCACAAAGGCAAACGTGTCACGTTGCAGATCAATCTCCAGTTGCAGGCGCGGACGGTAAAAAAGGATATAGGCAAAGAGTTTCAAAACGATGTGCGCGATCGTTTCGGTGTCCTGCTGTCCGATGATGACCTTGCGCGGGAGATCGCGCTGTTTGTCCTGACTTTGCAGATGGAACGTGTGCTTGGCCGACATCAGTTGCCGAGGCATTTCTGAATTTCGCACCCAATCCGCTCGTTCCATTTTTCGAGGACTGCGCGCTCGCGTCCTTCCAGCAGCAAACGCAACTTCGGTTCCGTCCCCGAATAACGCAGCAACACCCGCCCGCCTTGAGGTTTGAGGTCCGCTTCCGCTTTCGTAACCAACGTCATCACTTCGCCGAGTTCTTCGATAGGCTTGCGCTCACGCACTTTAATATTCGTAAGAATCTGCGGATAACGCGTCCAACACGCGGCCAGCTCCGAAAGCTTTTTGCCGGTCTTCTTCATCACGCGCAAAATTTGCAACGCGGCAATCAAGCCGTCACCGGTGGTGCTGAACTCGCGGAAAATAATATGCCCGCTCTGCTCGCCGCCGACGTAAAAATCATTCTTCAACATCTCCGCAATGACATGTTGGTCGCCGACCGGCGTGCGCACGATATGTCCGCCGGCGTCCTTCAGCGCCACATCCAACCCCGCATTAGTCATCACCGTGCCGACAATCGTATTTTTCGGTAGCGCTTTAGCTTCGAGCCGTTCCAAACCGAGGATCGCCAAAATATCGTCACCATCAATCAACGCGCCGCGCTCGTCGCATAACAACACTCGGTCCGCATCGCCGTCGTGCGCGATTCCGATGTCCGCCTTCTGCTCGCGCACCATTTGGCAGAGCCGCTCGGGATGCATCGAACCGCAGTCTTTGTTGATGTTCAGGCCGTCCGGCTCGTTTCCATAAACCACCGTCTGCGCTCCCAACTCGCGCAACACGCACGGCGTCGACTTGTACCCCGCACCATGCGCGCAATCCACGACGATGCGTAGGCCGTCGAGCGTCATACTCCTTGGCAACGAACTCTTGGCATATTCGATATAGCGACCAAGCGCATCATCAATACGCACCGCTTTGCCGATCTCGCGCGCCGAGGGACGGATGTTTTCGATCTCACCGCTGAAAACCAGTTCTTCAATCCGCGCCTCGATCGCATCGTCGAGCTTGTAACCGTCCGCGTGGAAAAATTTGATGCCGTTATCGTCGTAAGGATTGTGCGACGCCGTAATCACGATGCCGGCGTCGGCGCGTAAACTGCGCGTCACGTAAGCAACACCCGGTGTCGGCAATGGTCCGATAAACAATACGTCGACACCCATCGAAAGAATCCCGGACGAAAGCGCGTTTTCCAACATGTAGCCGGAGAGCCTCGTGTCTTTGCCAATGACGATCTTGTGTTTTTCCCGACCGCGCGATTGCGTTTCCAGATTCTTGAAAACGTGCGCCGCCGAACGCCCCAGCTTCAAAGCCGTCTCAGCCGTAACCGGCTCGATATTGGCCGTGCCACGAACGCCGTCGGTTCCGAAAATTCTCTTTTGGGTCTTCATCCAGGGAGGTGTTCCTCAGCTCAACTCCGGTGTCTTAATGAACGGCCAATGATAGCGCCGACACGTCGATTTCACAACCGCTAAAACCGCATTCTGGCACCGGTAATTGCCACTGATCCGCATTGCAACAGCGTGTTGACAGCTTTCGCGCAAATCGGCAATCTCGGCGAAAACCATCCCCCAATGGACATCAAATTCTCCTGTCCGCACTGCCAGCGGCACATCCAGGCAGGACCCGAATATGCGGGACTGCAAATCAATTGCCCCTCTTGCAATGGGCAATTTGTCATCCCCGGAACTCCAGCGTCGGCGCTACCGCAACCAGTAGCCGTTGCTGCACCACAACCAGTCGCGGCCGCAGCCTGTCCGTCGTGCGCTGCCCCGGTCGCGCCGGGTGCCGTCATCTGCACGCGATGTGGATTGAATTTTCGCACCGGCCAACGCGGTACGACGACCTCTGTCGTCAAAGGTCCGCAAGACCCGTGGTCGGTGCCGTGGTACAAAACTCCCTGGCCATACCTCGGTGTGCTCGTGGCGCTGCTTGGACTGTTTTATTTTCTGGGCCAAAAGAACCCTGCCTATTTGCTTGGATTCCTCGGCATCGCGGTCGTTTACAGCCTGACGGTCCATATTATGGTTCTCGTCGCGGCGTTTCGCGACAGCGTCGGCACGGGCTTCATGGCGTTGTGCATTCCGTTTTACGCACTTTATTTCGTCCTGCGCGACGACGATAACCCCACCCTCAAAATCCTATACCCGATCGGCGTGATCCTGAATTTCGCCATGCGGTATATCGCCAAGTGACATGCAACGCCTGTGGTTAAATCGCAACTGCGTCATCGCAGCTTGGATTGGACTGGTCCTGGCCGCTCTTTCGCCGGGTGATGGCCTCGGCTTGCCGCTCTGTTTTTTCCACAGCACGACGGGCATCGACTGCATTGGATGCGGGCTCACGCGCAGTTTAAGTTGCGCGATGCGCGGGGACTTTGCGCAAAGTTGGGGTTATCATCCGATGGGAATTTTGATTCTTGCCCTGTTCATCGTCACCGCAATCCAAAGCCTTTTGCCCAAAAATCAGCGACAGCAAATCGGCGGATTCGTCGACCGGCACGCCGTCGCGTTCAAACGTTTTTACATCGGGTTTGTGAGCGTCTTCATCGCGTTCGGCCTGGGGCGCGCCGCCCTCGAAATCGCCCGATTGAAGGCGTAAACCACCAATCGGAGCGGGTTTGACAAGCGCCCTCTGTGTCCTAAGATGCATAAGCGGACAATTTTTGTCCTGATTATGCCCACAGCAACCGAGACAATCGAAAATTTCGTCAATACCGAGTATAAATACGGTTTCTCCAGCGATATCGAAACCGAAGCGTTTCCGCCCGGCCTCAATGAAGATACCGTCCGGCGCATTTCCGAAAAAAAAGGCGAACCCGAATTCCTGCGCGAATGGCGTCTTAAATCCTACAAGCATTGGCTGACGATGGAAGAACCGCATTGGCCGAACGCGCACTATTCGCCAATCGATTACCAGGGCTACATCTATTACGCCGCGCCCAAGCCGAAGAAAAAGCTCAACAGCCTCGACGAAGTCGATCCCGAAGTCCTCGAGATGTTCAGCAAACTTGGCATCTCACTCGACGAACAAAAGCGCCTCAGCGGCGTCGCTGTCGATGCCATCATGGACAGCGCGTCTGTTGCGACAACGTTCCGCAAAGAGCTCGCTGAAAAAGGTATTATTTTCTGCAGCTTCAGCGAAGCCGTCCGCGAACATCCCGATCTCATCAAAAAACATCTCGGCACCGTCGTTCCGCCGAATGACAACTTTTACGCCGCGCTCAACAGCGCCGTCTTCAGCGACGGATCGTTCTGCTACATCCCCAAAGGCGTCCGCTGCCCGATGGAGCTTTCGACCTATTTTCGCATCAACACCGCCGGCGCAGGACAATTCGAACGCACCTTGATCATCGCCGACGAAGGCAGCTACGTCAGCTACCTCGAAGGTTGCACCGCACCAATGCGCGATGAAAATCAGTTGCACGCCGCCGTCGTCGAACTCATCGCCCTCGAAGGTGCCGAGATCAAATATTCCACCGTCCAAAACTGGTATCCGGGCGACAAAGAAGGCAAAGGCGGCATCTACAATTTCGTGACCAAGCGCGGCAAGTGCGCCAAGAATGCCAAGATTTCCTGGACTCAGGTCGAGACCGGCTCCGCCATCACCTGGAAATATCCCAGCGTGCTCCTAATGGGCGACAACAGCGTCGGCGAATTTTATTCCGTCGCGTTGACCAATCACATGCAGCAAGCCGACACGGGCACCAAGATGATCCACATCGGCAAGAACACCAGCAGCACGATCGTCTCAAAAGGCATCAGCGCCGGCAAAGGCCAGAACAGCTATCGCGGCCTCGTCAAAATCATGAAGTCCGCCGAAAACGCTCGCAAGTATTCGCAATGCGATTCGTTGCTCCTCGGCGACAAATGCGGCGCTCACACGTTCCCTTACATCGAAGTCCGAAATACCAGTTCGACCGTCGAACACGAAGCGTCGACCTCCAAAATCGGCGAAGACCAAATTTTCTATTGCAACCAGCGTGGCATCTCCACGCAAGACGCCGTCAACATGATCGTCAACGGCTATTGCAAGGAAGTATTTAAACACCTCCCGATGGAATTCGCCGTCGAAGCCCAAAAACTTTTAGGCGTCAGCCTCGAAGGTTCAGTCGGTTAATCCGATCTGACTTCGCGAGCGTTGCTTCGCATTTCCGTTGAATATGCACCGTGGTTCGCGAATCTAATCAGCAGCTAAATTGGCTATGCCACGAATCCTCGCCATCGTTTGTTTGTTCGCCACAGCTCTTGCGGCGATGGCCGACCATTCGGAGCAAGCTGCTCTGCCATCGTTGGATACGATTCTCAAACAAGCGGTCGAACATTCTAAAAAGGAACCCGACAACGACCGGCTTTTCCGGCAACGCTACGAATTCGTCCGCACCCGCATCACCGAATATCGCAATGGCGACGGCGCATTGACCAAGC
>JAICXV010000492.1 GCA_025934545.1 Verrucomicrobiia bacterium | reverse complement strand
CATCTCGGCGATTTCATCGAGGACAAGAACGCGATCCTGCCGATCGATGCCGCGATCCAGTCGAACCTGCGCGAAACCACCACCCGCGTGCTGGCTTCCCTCACCCCGCGCGAAGAACGCGTGCTGCGAATGCGCTTCGGCATCGGCATGAACACCGACCACACGCTGGAAGAAGTGGGTCAGCAGTTCTCGGTGACGAGAGAGCGCATCCGGCAGATTGAGGCGAAGGCGCTAAGGAAGCTGAAGCATCCGTCGAGGTCGCGGAAGCTGCGGAGCTTCCTCGACAATTAATTCAATTCGTCATGCCCGGGCTTTGACCCGGGCATCCATCGATAAGAGCGGCGGGCGAGAGCCCGCCGTCTTTATTAGGGTTGTTGCGTTAGTTCACTATATGTTCTATTGAGAGTTGTGCCAAGGACTCAACTATGCTCGGAGGTACTCGCTAAGGTAGAGATGTTGATGATGGTGCAAACAAAATTCTTTGATGAGCGAAGCGATCAGTCTGAGGTCAAGGCGCGGATCGTACAGAAATATTTTTACGTTTGGGCCAAGGTCATCATCCCTACCGCCAAGCAGACAACAAAGAAGGTAGCCTATATCGATCTCTACGCCGGTCCAGGTCGGTACAAAGATGGCTCTGCGTCAACTCCTCTGATGATTTTGGAGCGAGCGATCGAAGACCCTGACTTGCGAAGTATGCTTGTCACGCTCTTTAACGACGCCGACAAGAATCACACGAACTCCTTGCAAGCAGAAATCGATAGGCTCAAGGGAATCGAGTCTTTGAAGTACAAGCCGCAAATCAACTGCGGGGAAGTAGATTCAGATGCGGAGAAGTATTTCAACGAGACAAGGCTCATTCCCTCGTTTAGCTTTGTCGACCCATTCGGATACAAGGGGCTATCCTTAAAGATCGTAAACGGGGTGATTAAGGATTGGGATGTGATTGCGTATTCTTCTTCAACTACAACAGGATTAATGCTGGCATCTCGAATCCGGCAGTGAAAGCGCATATGGACGTCTTGTTTGGAGAGCAGCGCGCGGAAACGCTGAGAGAAGTGCTTCCGCAAAAGATGCCGGAAAAGCGCGAGGAACTAGTTCTGGAAGAATCGGCTCAAGCCATTAAAGCTATGGGTGGGAAGTTTGTGCTTCCGTTTCGCTTCAAGAATGCCAAGGGGACTCGAACCTCCCACAGCCTGATCTTCGTATCGAAACATTTCAAGGGATACGAGATTATGAAGGATATTATGGCGAAGGAGAGTTCCGTTACGGATCAGGGAGTTGCTTCCTTTACGTATTCGCCCGCCGATGCATCGACGCCGCTCCTCTTTTCTCTTGCTCGTCCGTTTGATGGTTTGAAGGAGGAATTGTTACAAGCCTTCTCAGGTCAGACAATATCCATGCAGCAAATTTATGAACGGCACAGCGTGGACACGCCGTTCATCAAGAAGAACTATAAAGACGCATTGCTCGCGTTAGAGGCAGAAAGGAAAATAGTGGCAAATCCAGCCAAGCGAAAGAAGGGGACTTTTGCTGACTACGTAACGGCTACTTTTAAGTAGGACTGTTTCGAATGGCCGCACAATCCTCCATCGAATGGACAGACTCGACATTCAATCCCTGGGTAGGATGTACAAAGATCAAACGTCCGGGCAACAAGCCCTCGGCTTGTGATTTTTGTTATGCCGAAAAGTGGGCCAAGCGAAGTGGCATGGTTACGTGGGGTAACCATCCTCGTCGACGAACTACCGAATCGTATTGGCGTGGTCCATTGAATTGGAACTCACAAGCGTCGGATTTTTACCAGACGTTTGGTCGACGTCGGCGCGTATTCTGTGCTTCCTTGGCGGACGTTTTCGACAACCAAGCGGATGCTGAATGGCGATCGGCGCTATTTAATTTGATCCGCCAATGCGATCAGCTGGATTGGCAACTCCTAACAAAGCGGCCTCAAAATATTAAGAAGATGCTGCCGAGCGACTGGGCCGATGGTTATCCAAACGTTTGGCTGGGGACGACCGCTGAAGATGCCGAATCTTATCAGCAAAGAGCAAGGCATCTGCTGGCTCTGCCTGCGGCAGTGAGGTTTGTGAGTTATGAACCAGCCCTCGGTTCCTTGGGAGCCATCGAGATCGGAGGCAAAACTCCTGATTGGATAATTATCGGTGGTGAGAGTGGAGTGAGTGCTGACTTTGCGAGACCAACACGCCCAGAGTGGGTGCGCGATGTAATTGCCGAGTGCCGTCGACACAATGTCGCGCCTTTTCTAAAGCAATGGGGATCCTATTCGAATAATCCGCTAGTTGCTGAAAACGGCTTCACGATAAAGGAGGCTATGCAGGAGGACCCTCCAGTGAACGGAAAGGGCGGAGGAAAGCTGGATGATCAAATTTGGCGAGAGTTTCCGTGTAAGAACATTACGAAGAGAAAACCTGCGAGTTCGAAACATAAAGCAGGAAAACGAGAATTGATTTTCAGTTAGGACGCTTTGGCTTGTAGGAGACGATCGTGGAGCAACGGGGACTATCAAGCCGCGCCCTGGGGAGCGCGCTATAAGCCATAGACCACGCGCAGCGAATGCCGGCTTGTTCGGACTATGGGATAATTGGCAGCGTGCGCGGGACCACAAACCACTGGAAAAGGTCGCCGGCCCCGATGCAGACGAATGACTTGCCGATGGTTGATGTCCTGCGCCTCCGGGCGATCGATGGTCATCGTCTGTGGCTCCGTTTCACCGACGGCAGCGAAGGCGTACGCGATCTCTCCGATGTCCTTGCCGAGGGCGGGCCGATGGTCGAGCCGCTGAGGCGCCCGATTACTTCGCCCGCGCGTTTGTGGAGATGGGCGTGCCCACCTGGCCCAATGGCTTCGATCAACCTCTACATGGAATTGCGTGACGCAGGAGCGTTGACGCGGGTGGCCGCGGAGTGACGCGGGATCGCTGCGTGTCTCGAACGCGCCGCTGAAGCTTCGGTGCAGGCGGGACTTCTGACATCCATCGAGACAAGAACGGCGGGCGAAAGCCCGCCTTTTTTATTCGGAGCAGGGAATAATACTCTCGCCTCCGTGTCTGCAGTCGTCAGAGGCTCGGGGTGCACCGCGTGCCCTGAACGCCCAATCGAGCAAAGGGCACGCTTTGCCGTTCATCAGGGGAAGAAACATGAATCGAACATGGACCATGCTCGCCATCGGCGCCGGCCTCTTGGCCGGCGTCGCCGCATCAGCGCAGGCGGCCGACCTGTCGCTGGCCCGCATCGATTGCGGCACGCCGCCGGCGCCCATCGTCGTCAACGAGCGCTTCTCGGATACTTTTGCCTATGGCGACAAGAAGATT
>JAICXV010000747.1 GCA_025934545.1 Verrucomicrobiia bacterium | reverse complement strand
GCTGGTCAACAACGCCGGTTCCGGTGTGTATGGCGCATTCACCGACACCGACTTGAACAAAGATATCGCGATGTTGCGGCTGAATATGGAATCGCTCGTCGTCCTGACGAAGTTGTTTTTGCCTGCCATGGTACAACGGCGCGAAGGAAAGATTTTGAATGTCGCTTCAGTCGCTGCCTATCAACCCGATCCGCTGTTGGGATTATACGGAGCGAGCAAAGCGTTTGTGCTGTCATTTTCGGCGGCGTTGAGCGTTGAAGTAAAAAATTCCGGTGTGACAGTGACCGCTTTGTCTCCGGGCACGACTGACACGGAATTTCATCGACGCGCCGGCCTGGATCGAAGCCGGCTTTTGCGGCACGGGATGATGAAAGGCATGTCGGCGCGGACGGTCGCAGAAATTGGTTATCGCGCGATGATGCGCGGCAAACCGATTGTCATTCCGGGAATGATGAATCGGATATTGGCCGGCCTGGCGAAGTGCGCGCCGGCGATGTTGAGCGCGCGCGTTGCTGGAAAACTGAACGCGAAGTCTGCGCCGTAACCCAATTGCGTTCGGAGTTGGGTCCTGCGAAAAATCCGCCTCCTCACGTCGGCGGCTACGAATCTGCACTTTCGTAATTTAATCGAGTGTTTTAGTTTGAGTTGACATGATCGATACCCAACCGGCGTTGATGGAGTTGTTGCCGAAATTGAACGCGGCCGAATGGCTTGCGCTCGATACCGAGGCTGACAGCCTGCATGCCTATCCGGAAAAGCTTTGTCTTCTCCAAATCAGTATCCCCGGCGCTGATTGTCTGATCGATCCTCTCAGCAACATCGATCTCACGCCGGTCTGGCCGATTTTCCAGGAGCATGAATTGATCATGCACGGGTCGGATTACGATTTGCGGTTGTTGCGCAAAAACCACGGGTTCGTGCCGAAACGGATTTTCGACACGATGCTGGCCAGCCGGTTGCTCGGCGATCGCGAGTTCGGGCTGACGAATCTCGTTTCGAAATATCTCAACGTGCAATTGGACAAGGGTTCGCAGAAAGCGGACTGGGCGCGACGTCCCCTGACGGAACGGATGGAGGAATACGCGCGCAACGATACGCATTATTTGAAACCATTGCGCGATTTGCTGGCCTATCAACTGCGGGAAAAGCATCGGCTGAAATGGTTGGAGGAATGTTGCCAGCGACTGATCCAGGATTGCGCGGTGCCGTCAGTGCCGGACCCGGAAACGGTTTGGCGCGTCAAGGGCAGTCACGTTTTGTCGCGCTACGGCTTGGCCGTGTTGCGCGAGCTTTGGCAATGGCGCGAAACCGAAGCAGTGCGAGCGAACAAGCCGCCCTACTTTGTTTTGGCGCATGAGCAGCTCGTCGACATCGCCAACGCGGTTTCGGAAGAACGTTCGTTTGCGTTGCCACGGCATTTTTCTTCGCGTCGCGCGGATGCGCTGCAGCACGCGATCACGATCGCGCAAACACTCCCGCCGCAACAGCACCCGCATCCGCTGCGTTCTTTTCCAAGGAGGCAGACGGAGGACGAACGGCGACGCTTCGAACAATTACAGAAGCGACGTGACAAACATGCCACTGAGTTGGCGATCGATCCTACTTTAATTGCCAGTCGCGCGACACTGTTGGAATTGGCGAGGGATTTCGAAGGCAATCGCAAGGGGCTAATGCATTGGCAGCGCGAGTTGTTGGATGAGTAAGCGTGGAAGGACTAATCGGTAGGGCGAGGGGACCCCCCAGCCCAGGAAACACGAGACGCAAAAAATAAAAAAGAAAGGCACGAGCCACGCCCAAACAAAAGGGCATGGATGGTTTTTATAATTTAG
>JAICXV010000323.1 GCA_025934545.1 Verrucomicrobiia bacterium | reverse complement strand
GGTTTCAGCGCGCGCGCAGTCCAGTGCGACCAATTTTTTTCCGATCATGGCTTGGAACAGTCCGCCGGCTGACCCCGCGGTTTTCCAAAGGATGGCGGAGTGCGGGTTGAATGTCGCCGGGTTTGTTCCGGTCAGCGCGCTCGACATGGTCAATTCGATGGGCATGAAGGCGATTGTGTCGGATCCGCGTTGCGGCGGCTATGATTGGGCCCGCGTGGATGATCGCACGGCGCGTAGCAATATTTTGAGTCTTGTCGCGCAAGTCGGAAAACATCCAGCGGTTTATGGTTTTTATTTGCGCGATGAACCTGGGCCAAATTTGTTGCCCGGCCTCGGCAAAGTTGCCGCCTTGATCCATGAAGCGGCGCCGGGAAAATGGCCCTACATCAATCTCTTTCCGAACTACGCAGACAACAATCAACTGGAAGGTTTGAGTTACGAGCAGTATCTGCAATATTTTATTTCGACCTGCCGCCCGACTTTTATCAGCTACGACCACTATGCGCTGATGGATGACGGTTCATTGCGGAATGGCTATTGGCAAAACCTGGAGCAGGTCCACGCCGCATCGCGCGCCAGCGGTATTCCGTTTTCAGCAATCGTGCTTTCGGTCGGCCACTTCAATTATCGCGAGCCGACCGCTGCCGATTTGCGATTTGAAATTTATTCCGCGCTCTCTTACGGCGCGCGCGGTATCGCTTATTTCACCTACATGGCGCCAGCGACGGGCAATTATCGTGGCGCGCCGATCGACCAATTCGGCAACCCGACGCCGGCGTGGTATTACATGCAAAACATTAATCTGCAGGTGCAGAAACTCGCGCCGACATTGCTCCAGCTCACCTGCAACGACACGTATCATTTTGCGAATGATATGCCCGCTGGCACACATGGCCCGACAGCGAATAGCCTGATCAGCGCTTGCGATGGCGGTGATTTTGTTTGCGGAGAATTTACGCATCATGATCGGTCTCGATATGTATTGCTGACAAATAAGGACGTGCATAAATCCGCAGCTTGCCAGCCGCACTACAATCGCCCACCGCGACATGTTCAGAAAGTGTCACCCTATTCCGGTGCATTGGAAGAATTCGCCGGCGAAAATATCTGGGTGCAACCGGGGCAGGGTGTCTTATTGAAACTGACGTATTAAAATGAACGCGACCGTGGCCGCCGCCGCACAAAACCAAGGTGTTCGAGTCTGGTGGCAGCGGATTACGTTGACGCAATGGATGCTCATCGCGGTCGTGGTCGGAATTCTGGTCGGTTGGCAATTTCCCGAACAAGCCAAACAGCTTCAAGTCGTTTCAAACACTTTCTTGCGACTGATCAAATGCATCATTGTCCCGTTGCTTTTCAGCACGTTGATTGTCGGCATCGCCGGACACACCGACGATCTGAAGGCGGTAGGGCGTCTTGCGCTCAAGTCGATTATCTATTTTGAAATTGTGACGACCGCCGCCTTGGTCATAGGGCTTGCCGCGGTGAATCTCGTCAAACCTGGAATCGGTGTCGCGCTCAAAGGTGACGCCAGCGCCATCGACACATCGCAAAAACTGTCGACATCCGGCATTATCGAACACGCGTTTCCGCGCAGCTTTTTCGAAAGCGCCGCCAGCAACGACGTTTTGCAGGTTGTTGTGTTTGCGATTCTTTTTGCCATCGCGATCACACGCGTTCATGGCAAATCCAAACAGACTGTGCTCGGTTTTTTCGAAGCGGTGTCAGACGTCATGTTCAAATTTACCGATCTGGTAATGAAGACCGCGCCGTTTGGTATCGCCGCCGCGATGGCCGTAACTGTTAGCAATTCGGGAATCGGCGTGCTCCAACCGCTGCTGAAGTTGATAGGCACACTCTACGGGGCGTTGCTGGTGTTTCTTGTTGTTGTGCTCGTGCCGGTGGCAATGATGGCACGAATTCCGATTTTAGGTTTTTGGCGCAAAGTCAAAGACCCGGCGTTGATTGCTTTTTCAACGACTACCTCCGACGCGGCGTTGCCGTTGGCGTTGGAGCGGATGATGCAATTCGGTGTGCCGCGGCGAATTGTTTCGTTTGTTCTGCCGACCGGTTATTCGTTCAACCTCGATGGCAGCACGCTTTACCTGGCGGTCGCATCGATCTTCGTTGCGCAAGCCGCCGGTGTTGATCTGACATTAGCGCAACAGCTCCAAATGATGTTGACGTTGATGCTGACAAGTAAAGGAGTCGCGGCGGTTCCGCGCGCATCGATTTTCATTTTGTCCGGGACGCTGCTCACGTTTGGTTTGCCGCTGGAAGGTGTCGCAGTAATTCTCGGCGTCGATACGGTGATGGACATGGCGCGCACGGGGACGAATTTGATTGGAAACTGTCTGGCATCGGCCGTAATGGCGCGATGGGAAGGGGAGTTTAAACCGGGAGAAACTAATGCAACGACGCAAAGCCGCTAAGATGCGAAGAAGATTAGTGCGTTAGTTGTTCGGTTAAATTTGTGGTGAACGAACTTTCCCAAGGCGAGAACCAACCCTCTGCGTGTTGATTACCAATTCCCGTAGTAACTGGGATCAGGTTGACCGGTTGCGTGGAAGGTGTGCATCGAGCCGATGGCTTTCCAGTTGATCGCACCGTCGAGCGTCGCGACGTTGCCGCCGACGGCACCGATGTCTGCGCTGGTTTTACCGGGAAGATTGCGGGTGAAAGAACTCGCCGCGGAAATCGCAGTGCCGGAAACAGTATGCGGCGCCAGTTTCAATTTGTCCTGGCCACCCCAGAAGTTCGCGTCCGCCAAAAGGTAATTCGTGCCGGGGTCGGTCATCTTTTTGGGAGAAACCCATGAATCAACCCCTTTTTCGGAAGCATTGGCAACATCGACGTTGCCCATATAATTATAACCGATCTGATAACCTTTGTTGTCGGTGTGACGCGGTTCAGTTCCAAAAACGATGTTCGGGCAGAACAACACGCGCGGGTCAGGAATATAAGTTGGGACGAGCGATTGATACGTGGAATCGGAAAGCACCATGGTCGACGAATAACCGTGATTATCGACTGCGGCCGGAAGGACCTGATTGTTGTCATCGGCGAACAACGCGCAGCCGAGATAAAACTGGTGTTGATTGCTCTTGCAAGCGGTGCGGCGGGAACGTTCCTTCGCGCTTGCGAGAGCGGGCAGGATTAGGGCAGCAAGGATGGCCGTAATCGCAACGACAATACCCAGTTCAATCAGGGTAAAACCGTCACGTTTAATGCTTCCGCTTCTCCTGCGCTGGAGGTACGAGTGCATACGTTTCGCAAGGCTTATGTGGTTAGTATGGTAGCCTGCTCACAAACTTGCAATGAAAATCTCCGGTAATCAAATATACGGAAAAACCTTACACTCTAGCACTTGCGTAAGGGGAATGCCTTACAACGAATCAGCGTGGCAAACAGTGCGCATTTTTTGCGCGACCTCGAACCGAATTTCGAAATCACAAAACGGCGCCTCCGACGGCCTTCATTTACAACGAGAAGTGTAGCAACTCGATTCGTTTGAACCCGTTGACACCTGTCGCTCGCCGCTTAGGTTGTTTACGATAATGTCACAAGGCAAACCTGCTCGAACCATTCGTCTTCGCGGAGTTCGGCAAAATAATCTGAAGAATCTCAATCTCGACCTGCCGCTGGGCAAGCTGATTGTTTTTACCGGTTTGAGCGGGTCGGGAAAAAGTTCGCTCGCCTTCGACACATTGTTTGCGGAAGGTCAGCGCAGATATATCGAAACGTTCTCGCCTTACGCCCGGCAATTCCTGGATCGGATGGATAAACCGCAAGCCGACAGCATTGAAGGCATTCCGCCGGCCATCGCCATCGAACAACGAAACACCGTCAAAAGCACGCGCTCGACGGTCGGGACGATGACGGAACTCGTCGATTACACAAAATTGTTCTGGCCCCATCTCGCGCAATTGTTCTGCCGCAACTGCGGTCAACTCGTGCAAAAAGATTCGCAGCAACGCATTTGGGAAACGATTCGCGCAACCAATCCCGGCGCAGAGGCGTTCGTCACGTTTGATCTGGCGCTCACTGAAAAATTTTCGGTTGAAGAATCGCTGGCGCTGATTTCAAAGCAGGGATATCAGCGGTTGTTGGTTGGGGCTGACTATGTGCGCGTCGAAGATGCGCCGCCGCGACTGCGCGGCGCAAAGCAGGTCACGGTGTTGCAGGATCGAGTGAAATTAACCGACGAAAATCGAGCGCGATTTATCGAAGCGTGCGAGCAGGCTTATCATTTTGGGAAAGGCCGTCTTTGCCTTTACCATCTGCCGTCCTGGTCTGCCCGCCGTTATTCCAAGGGGCTTCACTGCGCGGAATGCGACATCGAGTATCGCGATCCCTCCCCTGCCCTGTTCAGTTT
>JAICXV010000296.1 GCA_025934545.1 Verrucomicrobiia bacterium | reverse complement strand
CGCCGTTGTTCCAGGTGACGATCGGAGCAAACGACCAGCCGTGGGCCAAGTGGCCAAAGAAGCTGTTTTGCTCCTTGGAACCCGGCGACCAGACGACGAACAGGTTGTAGTTCAACGGGGTGTCGTTGTACTGCGGCCCGTACATGGCATGCATGTTATAGGGATCGGTCACCGTGTACTCGCTGGTGGCCTGATCCACCTGCCCGGTGCCGAGTGGCGCGCCTTTGGTTTTGCGATTCATCCATGTGAAATCTTTGCAGTAAACCGCGCCAAGATGGGATTGGACGAGGTTCCATTGAATCGGCCAATCCAATCCGCCCTCGGCGGTGGCGTGCATGATGTCGAAGGCGATGGAGATTTCTTTGGGGTCGTGTTCGCGAATGACGTCGTAAATATCCCACAACGGCGCGCCGACCATTTTTGCGCCGGAATGGTTTTGATAGAGAGCGGTCACGCCCAACTCGCGATTCATGGCGGCAAGGTCTTTCATCTGCGGTCGGATGGCGTCGAGTTGTGGTTGCACTGGCTTGGTCAAATCGTATTGATACCACAGCATACGATAACGCGTGATGCCCAGTTTCTTCGCGGTCGTTAAGACTTTGTGCGCCTGCGGTTGGTTTGGATTATTGATGTCCGATGTGAGGATGGTCATTTCCAGGCCGTGCTTTTTCAACGCATCAACCATCTTCGGCAAATCTTCTTCGACGCGTTCCGGCAAAACATGGCCGCCTTTGCGGACGGCGGCTTCAATGCCATCGAAGCCGCAATCGGCCAGCAACGCCGCTGTTTCGTCGTAGTTGAGAAACTGGAGCGGCTTTTCGAAAGCGCAGAATTTCCAGCGCGGGTCTTTCGCCATGCTGGCAAGAGGGGCGAGGGCGGCAGCGGCGGCGCAGTTTCGGAGGAAGTGCCTGCGGGAAATTGTCGATGGCATTAATGGTTATTAGAGCAGGTGGCGTAATGCGGCAAATGGAAAAACTTTGATCTGCTAAGCGCGACTTTCGTTTGGTAGGGCGAAGCTCCCGCTGAGCCTTTGGAATATCGGATGTCAAATTCGCAAAAGGCTCGGCAGGAGCCTCGCCCTACCGAGAGCAGTTTGCTAAGGTGCGGGTATGACGCGTTACATGGATGAATATTTTGCGGCGGCGCAGGGGCAGTTGGTCAGGATCACGCGCACGCAACGCGCGAAATTGGATCAAGCGGCGGAATGGGTTTTCGACGTGTTGACGCACGATCATTTTATTTATGCATTTGGTTCGGGACATTCGCACGCGTTGGCGGAGGAGGTTTTCTATCGCGCGGGCGGACTGGCGCGGATCGCGCCGATCCTTGATGAGAATTTAATGGTCCACAAAAGCGCCTCCGAAAGCACCGCCTGGGAACGCAAGGCCGGCTATGCGAAGGAAGTGCTGTCACGGTATGCGATGGGGAACGGCGATTTGCTTTTCGTGGTGTCGAATTCGGGCCGCAACCCGGTGCCGATTGAAATGGCGTTGGAAGCGAAAGCGCGTGGAGCGCGTGTGATTGCCATTTCGAGTTTGCAATACGCCGCCACGGTTAGTTCGCGCCACGCTTCGGGGAAGAAACTGACCGACGTCGCTGATTTGGTGATCGATAATTGCGGGCCGGCAGGTGATGCCGCCGTGGCGATTGACGGGTTGGAACAACGGATTGGGCCGACGTCGACCATCAGCAGCGCGTTTATATTGCATGCGATTTTTGTTGAGGCAGCGGCGCGGATTGTTGCCGCCGGTGGCAAGCCCGAGGTTTGGGGAAGTGCGAATGCAGATGGAACGAACAACGATGCGATCATGGCGCGCTATAAGGGGAAGATTCGGCATTTGTAATGCGGCAGCACCGTGAAGCGGCAACGACCCCCGTCCTACCCCCTCTGGACCCGTCCCACCGTCCCAAGGCCTGTAAACATTGGTGTTTTTTGACTTTTGACCCGTCCCGTGGGACGGGTCACAGACGTACCGAAGAGCGATGCGTGCTGAACTTCTGTCAAAAAAGGTCTGTCCAAAGCCAATCGCCGGTGCCTTCAGTATCCTTGCCGGGAACGCCGCCGTCATCTTTTTCATTCCAGCCGACGGAGTAGAGTTTGAATTGGCCATCGTCGGTGCGGTGGTAGTGCAGAGGTTGGCCGTTGATGATGTCGGCGGGGATGTGGTCGGCGAATCGAGGGACGAGGGCGTCGAGGGTTTCGGGATATTCATTGTGGACGAGGTGGTAGCGTTCGAGGCCGCACGCGATGTAGGCGAGGTTGATGTAGCTTTGATTTTTGGCAGCCGTCTGCATCGCGCGACTGAAGTTTGGAAGCCCAATCAGTGCGAGCAGGTTGTAGGGCGTTCTATGTCCTGCGCGATTTTCAATGCCGGCCATTGCAGCGGTAGCCCGATGAGGTGCAATTTGTGATTGGTCGAGGTTGAACGATTCAACAACAGGCTGCATTGCGTCAGCGATAATAACCATGTTTTGATAAAGCCAACCGCGTGGAGCTAATCGGACCGAGACATAAAATGGTTCTGTCCAGCGATCCCAGAAATTTGTTTTTATCGACCCTCCCTTGGCAATCAGGTCGTTGTGAAGGAACCTTGTAAAAACGTCCGCGACTTCGGCTTTGGGCATTTGAAGGACGCGACACATCGAGACGCGTTCGCCATTGAGAGCAGAGTCGACGAACGGGAACACATTGACCTCGCTAAGTTGCTGTTGGAGAGCGACGAGTTGAGACTCTTGCCATTTGTGATTGTGCACGCCTTCGGCAATTGTGCTGGTGTAAAGTCCTTGAATGGCAACGTTGATCATGGCTGCGACGAGTGTTATCGGCTTACCGCCTGGCCGGGCTTCGAGGACGTGGCAAAGGTTGTGGATGAAGGTTAGTTGCTCCAGCGCTTGATCGGGTTTGTTTTCCAAGAGGTAGAGTTTTGCGCGGTCGCTGAGCAATTGGGAGATTTGCCGGAAAACGACGAAGTTGGGAATGGGCACATCGAACGGATGGTCATAGTTGCCGTCCATGCGCGCATAAGGACGTTTGAGCGCTTCGCGGATTGGATCCAATTGAGAGCTGACGGTTTCGCTCCAAGCGAGGAAGTCGGACGCAACGTGAAGGCCGTTGGAAAAGAGACGGAACGAATCGGGCCCCGTCGATTCGATTCGGAAGGAGACGACGTCTCCGGGTCTCGTGTATTGCCCGTAAAAGACTGTTCTATTTCCGAACAGGGTTGCGATGTCCTGACCGCTGACCGGCTTTTCTGATTGGATGAAAATCGTGGAGGGTTTGGCGCTGTTGGGTAAACGTGCGACGAAGGTCCAATTCAAAGCACCTGTCGTCGTTGGACCCACAAGTTTCTCGATGAATTTGGCAACATTGGTGACGATATTTGGATCGTTGAGCTGGACGAGGAGATCATCAGGATTCAACGCGGCGTCAGCAGGCTTATTTTGAACAACTTTGATTTCTGCGATGACGACGTCGGGGTGCGCCTTGGGAAAGTTAAACGCCTTGGAGATTTCCCGGGAACCGCGGCCGGTCATCCAATCGGACATGTGCGGGGCTTTGAAGAAATTTTGGTCGTCAGGAATGGACGGTGGGATATAGGCGGACCAGTCGAGGACGTAGCCTTTGGATTCGATGTCGTTTTTGCATTTTTCCCAGGCACGTTTGCCGCGCCAATCTTCTTCGGCGTAAAACGCGGCGATGAGGGTGATGAGGCCGATGAGAACCAGGAGGAAACGGCGCAGGCGCACAAGGCCAAGCGGTCGCTTCGTTTTCAGGTCGTTCGTTGTTTCGGGTTTTGAATCCATAAATTTATCCAGTAGCGATGGTTTGGGCCTCGCTGCGCGGACGCATGAGTTGTGGTTTGGGGCGGTCGATTGGTTCGTGCGATGCCGGTTTGGTTAGTTCGGCTAGAATTGTTTGTTGTTCTTTCCAGTTGGCGATGGCGTCGGATGGGTTCGCGATTTTAGCGGTGTGCGTGATGGTGTGGTCGGCGTTTGCGAGGTAAAAAACGGCGATGGCGATCCAGATGAAAGCATAGGACAGCCAGAGACGGCGCGCGGGGAGGATGAGTTCGGCCACGAGGTTTTTAGCGAACGGTCGAAAAGCGGCGGCAAGCCGCACGCACTCCATACGCTGCGCGCGGTTTTGGAGCGCATTGGCGATAACGTTGCGTTGGATATTTTCCAATTGCGAATCGGCGGACTGCTGTTGTTCGATTAATATTTCGCGGGGAGTTTTCATGAGGTCGACTCCTGTAATAATTGTTTCAATGCTTTTTTGCCGTAGTGCAGGCGAGATTTGACGGTGCCAATACCGACGCCAGTGATGTTGGCGATTTCTTCGAGAGAGAAATCTTCGAGGAAAAACAGAACGAGCGCGGAGCGTTGTGCGTCGGGAAGTTGGTCGACGATTTTAAGGAAGCGCCGTTGGTCTTCGTCGCGAATCAGAATTTCACCCGGATCGGTGTCGAGGTTCGTTGGCTCATTTTCAAATTGTTTGAGAGCGGCCTCTTCGCGGTTCGTTTTGCGCCATTGTTGGATGCATTTCTGATGGGCGATGCCGAAGAGCCAACTGCCGAATTTGTTCTCGGCTTGCAAGGTGCCGATGTGTTT
>JAICXV010000602.1 GCA_025934545.1 Verrucomicrobiia bacterium | reverse complement strand
TGGTAAATGGGTTCCAGTCGACATCAGCGAAGCGTGGAAGCATCCCGAACTGGCCGACTATTATTTTGGGCATCATCCCGCCAATCGGTTTGAAATGAGTGTCGGGCGCGATCTAGTGGTTGACCCGCTGCCCGCCTCTGGCCCGATCAACTTTCTCGTTTATCCGTTGCTTCAGGTCGACGGCAAAGAAGTCAAAGTCGAAACACAGTTCAAGTTTCGTCGCCTGCAATGACCGAAAAACATTTCATCATCGCCACCGCCGGACACGTTGACCACGGCAAGAGCGCTTTGGTCAAAGCACTGACCGGCACCGATCCCGACCGTTTGCCGGAAGAAAAAGCGCGCGGAATCACCATTGATTTAGGGTTCGCAAACCTTCGATTGCCGCACGGCGATGTCGTTTTCAACGTCGGCATCGTCGACGTTCCCGGCCACGAAGATTTCGTAAAAAATATGGTGGCCGGTGTCGGCGCCGTTGATGTCGCGCTCTTTGTCGTCGCAGCGGACGACGGCTGGATGCCGCAAACCGAAGAGCATCTTCACATCCTGACTTATCTCGGAATCCAACGCGCCATCGTCGCTCTCACGAAATCCGATCTCGCCATCAATATCGAAGATCCACAACGCCAGATCCGCGAACGTCTTGCCGGCAGTCAGTTCGCCGACGCGCCAATCGTTCCGACTTCCGTCGTTAATGGCGATGGTATCGATCAATTAAAAGATCAGATCATCAAGTGTCTTCAATCTGCCCAACCTCCTCGCGACATCGGCAAACCTCGGCTGCCTGTCGACCGTGTATTCACGCTGCGCGGCGTCGGCACCGTTGTCACAGGCACGTTGATGGACGGAAAAATCAGCCGCGGTCAACCCGTCGCCGTTCAACCAGGCGGCGTGACCAGTCGCGTGCGCACCGTCCAATCGCACAACGCCGAATTCGAAACCGCCATCCCCGGTTCGCGGACGGCTTTGAACATCCCCGACCTTCATGCGGACGAAACCATCCGGCGCGGCGACGTCGTGACGCTGGCTGAAGTCGGCAAGCCCACGTCAGTAATTGATGCTGTTTTGCAAAAGTGCGCGCGACCGGCCTGGGGAAAAAGTTCTTCACTCACGCGTCCGTTGAAAAATGCGCTTCGCATTCGCGTCCATCACGGAACGACTGACATTCCGGCAACGGTCATCCTGCTTGATCACAAGCAGCTTGGTCCTGGCGAAATTAGTTTTGCGCAATTGCGTTTGGAATCGCCCGCTTTCATGTTCGCCGGGGACCATTTCATTATTCGCGATTGGGCGCAGCAGACCACCGTAGCTGGCGGCGTCGTTTTGAATGTCCACGGTGACCCGCAAAAATTCCGTTCCGAAGCGAATCGTCGGTTTTTGCAAATGGTGCGCGATTCGACTTCCGCCACCGAAATCCTTGAGGCAACGCTGGTGCGCGATCATTTCGGTCGTGCTACCGAATTGCTCGTCCAATCGCATTTTAGCGCAAAACAAATCCAGGACGCAGTCGCCAGCCTCGTCGCTGCAAAAAAGATTGTTCTTCTTGGCGACTGGATTGCTGACGGAATGTGTTGGTCAAAATTGAAAAATGACGCTGCGACTAAAATCGACGCCGCGCACAAACAACATCCCGACGCTCCCGGTCTTGCCTTAACCGATTTGCGTTCCCAACTGCAAACCGAGTGGACGCTGCCCTCGGATATTTTCAACGCGCTCGTGGCGGATTTGGCACGCAGCGGTTTTTCGCAATCGGCCGACAAAATCAAACGCGCCGCTCATCAACTCGCTTTGCCTCCGCACCTGCACGCCGCCGGCGCGAAATTGCGCGCAGCACTCACAGCAAAACCGCTCGATCCGCCTTCACGCAAAGAACTCGCGCCGGATCTTTTGACCCAGCAGGCGTTGCGCTTCCTCATTAACTCCGGCGAGGCCGTCGAAGTTGATCCTCAAACCGTTCTTGCCGCCAAAGGTTTTGCCCAAGCCGTTGAAACCATCCGCAAACTGCTCTCGACAAAACCCGCCACCGTCAGCGAAATTCGCCAGGCAGTCGGCACCAGTCGCCGCGTTATCGTGCCGCTCCTCGAAAAACTCGATCGCGATGGCATTACCAAACGAGTCGGGGATAATCGCATGTTGCGCTAGCCACGGCGTTTGACGCTCGTCAACGCAAGAACCGCTTGAATAAGGGCAATCCCTGTATACTAAAACCGTTTGAAAAGGTATTACTCTGAACCATAGTATTTTGCATTGATGCGCTTTGGAGTTCCAAAAGAAGCTGATCACCACGAGACACGTGTCGCTATGGTTCCCGACACGGTCAAAGCCCTTGTCAAAAAGGGCCATAGCGTCGTGGTTCAATCCGCCGCTGGTTTGTCCGCGTCCATTTCCGACGCGGATTTTACCGCCGCAGGCGCAAAAGTCGTCTCCGACTTGCCGCAATTGTATGCCGAAGTCGATTGCATCCTGCGCATACAACCGCTCGCCGCTTCCGAAGTCGCCGGGTTGCCCGAAGGCAAAGGTCTCATTGGCTTTCTCGCTCCAGCGCGGAATGCCGAACTCGTGCAGGCCTTGGCAAAACGGCGCATGACCAGTTTCAGCATGGATGCCATTCCGCGCATCAGTCGCGCGCAAAGCATGGACGCACTTTCCAGCATGGCCACCATCGCCGGATACAAGGCGGTGCTCCTCGCTGCCTCGCATTTGCCCAAATTTATT
>JAICXV010000328.1 GCA_025934545.1 Verrucomicrobiia bacterium | reverse complement strand
TCGCCAGTTGCTTGAGAATTTCTTCGCGCTCGGCCTCCGAAAAATCCGACCGTTGCACGAGCACTCGACTGCGCGTCCGCGGCAGACGTTCCTGGACCTTTTGCAAAAACGTGTAACTCGGAAACAGCGTCAGGACATTTCCATTTTGCGCATCGGCCATTTGCGCGATCAGTTGTGCGATGCGACCAAAATTCTGTTCGCGCGCGGCAAAGGTTGTTCGCACCTGCGGCAAAATCATGATGCGCCGGTTCTCTTTCGGGAACGGCGGCGGCAGCGAAATCACCGAAGTGCGTTCCTTTTCCAACCCAAGTGTTCGTCGCACAACTTCAATCGGCGACAGTGTTGCCGAAAGCAGCACGCTCGCGGAAACAGCATGGAACACGGGCCCGAGCGCTCGCGCGGGATCCAAACAAACAATTGCCAGCCGCACTCCCGTTGGACGCCGCTCGACGACACACGAGAAACCGGTGCCGAACAGATTCAACACCGTGATAAATCGCTGCAGCGCAAAATGCGCTTCCACCAATGGATCATCCGGCATGGCCAGTTTCTGCTCGCGTTTCCAGCCGAGGTATTGAACAAAACGGCCTTCCCAATCTTTCCAAATAGTTTTGAGCGCATCTCGTGGCGGCTGCGTTTCGGCAATGAGTTGCTGTTCGGGCAAAGCTTCGGCGCAGGTTTGCAACATCTCGCAAAGCTCGTTGAACGACTCGCACAGGTTTTCAACAAGGTCGACTGGAATTTCCGTCGACTCGGTCGGTGTCAGCGACCACAAATCGCGCTCCACCTGTTTTGTCTTTTTCTTTTTCCGGTGCGTGCGCAAACCGGACACCGACTCGATGGCGCCGCGAAATTGCTCTTCCAACAATTCAGGTGAAAAAATCTTTCGACCGCGGTCCGGCAAATTATGCGCTTCATCCACCAGCAAAATAGCCTGGTCCAATTCGTCGCGACTGAGATGGCGCAACGCCGTGCCCGGTTCGAACACGTAATTGTAGTCGGCCACAACCGCATCGGCGCGCGCGGCCAATTCCAATTGCACTTCAAATGGGCAAACTTTCTCCTGCTTCGCTTTGGCAAAAACGGCATCGGGATCGTAATGCGCATTTTCCTCGCGCAAACGATCGAGGATGCGCGACTTGCTCATCTTCTCCGCGTAACCTTTAGCGTACGGACAAAAATCTTCATGGCACAGCACGCGATCGTTCGCGCACATCTTTTCTTTCGCGCGCAATTGCAGCGTCCGAAATGCACCGTGTTCATTCATCGCCCGAAACGCTAACACCGCCATTTTTTGTTGCAGTGTTTTCGAAGTCAGAAACACAACCTGCCTGCCAGTGGTCAAACCGTGCGCGAGCGCTGGATAAATTCCCGCCGCCGTTTTCCCCGAACCGGTTGGCGCTTCCGCGAGTAAATGTCCGCCGGTTTCCATCGTCGCGTGGACCGCGTCGATAATCTGTTGTTGCCCGGGGCGCGGGCTGTTGTGCGGAAAAGGCAGAACCCGCGCCGCTGCGGCTTTGAGTTCGCGCTGCTCCGATTCCATCCGCCACATCGCGAGCATTTCCTTCACTCGTCGGAGCAAAAGCTTTTCTTCAACCACGCTGTCGTAATTCAAAGCAATCGGCAGTTCGCGATCAGTGACCAAATCGACATACACCAATGAGCCTTCAATCGGCTTGTTGCCCAGCAAATGCCAGAGATGACAGTAAATCAGCAATTGCCGCCGGTGCTTTTCATTGCCCGTCGCGGAGCGGCGCAGTTCATCGCTGGTGATGTAGCCGGACTTGAATTCTTCGACCAGCCAGCCGCCGGATTCGAGTTGGATACAGCCATCAATTCGTCCGGTGACAAGCGCCGTCCAATCTTCGACCGCGATCTTCGCCTGAACAAAAACTTCCGTGCGATACTGCGTTTTGGACGCGACACGTTTCGCCAAAATGCGGCTGTGCAACTCGGCGCCGAGGCCGAGCCGATTCCATCCTTCACCCTGCCCAAACCCAATCCGCCCAAAACTGTCTTCCTCTGCCAACTCGCGGACGGAGACCTCTAAAATCTTGTTGATCGGATCAAATTTCACTTTCCGACATTCAGTTTTGCTACAACTTGCGACGCACTCATTCCGGCAACGAAGATAGTTTTGTGCCGCGATGTTTGGCCCTTCGCCAACTGCACTTTACTTTTCGCGCAGCCCAGTGCCTCGGCCAGCAGCTCGATCAATGCTTGATTTGCCGCGGCATCGACCGGCGGCGCGGTCACTTTCACTTTCAACTCATCGCCCAGCGCCGGTCCTATCTCATTTTTCGATGCGCGCGGCTGGACTTTAATCGCGATATAAGTGCCGCCCGCATTCTCTCTCAGAAACGCGCTCATTCACTCTGGCTCAATCGCTTCTTTGGCGCTTCAAAAAGCATCTCGTGCGCTTCACGGAGAATTCCGGGAATGCGTTCGGCAAACGGATTTTTCGCGCAGGCACGCAGGATTTTCTTGTCGTCAAATTTGGCGGCGTTCTGGCCGGGGAACCAATGGTCTGCCTGGCCGAGCAAATTGTAACGCATCTTGCCCCAGGCCACCAGATCGAGCGATTTCGCGTAAGTCCAAAGTCGCAAGATTTCCAAAACGTTGATCTCGCCGGGGACATCGAGATATTCCGGCAAGCCTTCATCCCAACGCGCGCACCAATCCGCGCCGAGCACTATTTTCATTTGATCGCGCAAACGTTTTTCGATCGGCGCAATCGTCGGGGAAATCTTGTCGTAGTATTCGAGCGCGGCAACGTGCTCATCAAAATCCGTCGGACGCGATGCGCCGCAACTCAACGTGTGCACTTCGGGGCGGGCCCAACAAAACAGATCATTGAACTGCATCGGCGTCACCGGCGCGCACAGATCGACCATCGATTGCGGCGGTTCGTAGAGTTTTCCACCTTTATCGTTTGGGCTGATGATAAACACGCCCATGTCATGCTCCGTCGCCGCTTTGATCGCCGGCCAGTTCAAGTGATTGACGAAATACCAATGCAAATTGATGTAATCGAACTCATCGGTCTCGACCGCTTCCTCAATGACATCCGTCGTCGCGTGTGTAGAAAAACCAACGAACCGAACGCGCCCCTCTTTCTGCAACTGCCGCGCCACTTCCAAACACCCACCCTTCTTCAACGTCCAATCCAACAACTCGCGATTGTTGATCCCATGAATCCCGAGCAAATCGACGTAATCGAGCTTCAAGTATTTGAACGATTGCTCAAACGTTTCGAGAAATTCTTTGGCCGTCGCTTTCGGGCTGACTTTCGTTTGAACGATAATTTTCTCGCGCGACAATTTTGGCAGCACATTGCCGAGTTGCATTTCCGACGAGCCATATCCACGCGCCGTCTCGATGTGATTGATGCCGAGCTCCACCGCGCGATGAATGGTCGCTTCCAGATTCGCCTGGTTGTCAGCCGGAATTTCGTTCGGCGCGACATCCTGCCACTTATATTGATAGCGCATGCCCCCGCAACTGATGACGGGCATTTGCAATCCGGTCCTCCCAAATTTGCGGTAGCGCATGCCGTTATTTAACCGCAAAGACGGCATCGAACGCAAAAAGGATTTGTCGCCCGTGTCCACAAACGTTGATTTTGTTCGTGACTTGCCATTCGACCTGCTAAACTCGCCGTTCCCATGAAAGCCAAAGAAAGTTCCGCGAGCAAATGGATCAGTTATCGGCCTGAGATCAAGGTGCTCGACTGCACCATCCGCGACGGCGGATTGATGAACAACCACCATTTCGAAGATAAGATCGTCAAAGCAGTTTACGACGCGTGCGTCGAGGGCGGCGTCGATTACATGGAGCTCGGTTACAAAGCTTCCCGCAAGCTCATCACGCCGGGCGAGCATGGGAAATGGAAATATTGCGTCGAAGAAGATATGCGCCACGTCATCGGCGATAATCTCGGCGCCATCAAGCTCGCCGTCATGGCCGATGCCGAACGCACCGATTATCACGAAGACATTCCGCCAAAGAAAGACAGCATTTTCAGCATGGTGCGCATCGCCACCTATATTAACCAGATTCCCGCCGCGCTCGACATGGTCAAAGACGCGCACGATAAAGGTTACGAAACAACGCTCAATTTGATGGCCGCTTCAATCGTGCCCGAACGCGAATTAAACGAGGGCCTCGAAATGTTCGCCAATTCCGAAGCCGAAGCCGTTTACCTCGTCGACAGTTTCGGCGCGCTTTACAGCGAGCAGGTCGACTTCATGATGGAAAAATATCTCCATTATTGTAAGCCCAAGAAAATCGAAGTCGGCATCCACGCGCATAACAATTTGCAACTCGCTTATGCGAACACGATCG
>JAICXV010000680.1 GCA_025934545.1 Verrucomicrobiia bacterium | reverse complement strand
CCGTCGAAGCCATGGCCTGCGGTTGTCCAGTGATCGTTTCGCCTCGTGGCGCTCTTGCCGAAATCGTCGGCGACGCGGCTTACATCGTTAATCCCGAGCAAATCGACTCGATTCGACTCGGCATGGAACGCGTTGCGTCTGATCCATCCCTTCGCGACAATTTGCGAAAGTTGGGATTGGAACGCGCACGTCAATTCGATTGGCGTCGCACCGCGCTGGAGACGGTGCGCGTCTATGAAAACGCGTTGCGTCAACGCCAACCGCACGAACTTCCGTCAATGCGCCCCGCCTTCGAACCCGAATTCGTGCGCGAACCGCAATTGAAACGGGTTTCGACGGATTGATCCAAAACCGCTTTCGGCTTCAGTGCTGTCAGGCCAACGCTGACTCAAGAGATTACGCTTTCACGCGCTAGAAAAAAACACCGCGCCCTTCTAGATTGTTCAGTTATTTCCAACTGGCTTCGAGGCTGCGGAGAGCCTGAGAAGGTAAAGAGAGCTGCGGAGCCGGTTGGCCAATCCAGAGAATCCCGCCGCACGGCGGGATTCTTTTTTATGCGGCCTTGCGCCGTTTGGCGGTTTCCTTTTTCGTCCCGTGTTTCTTGCCCGCCTGGTTCAAACTCTGTTGCAATACGGAAACAAGATCAATGACCTTGGTCGGTTTGGGTTTGGCGCCCTTTTCTGTAGGCAATTCTTTGCCACCGGCGGCGACTTTTTCTTCGATCAACTTCAACAAGGCCTGCTTGTATTCATCGTGATATTTCTCCGGCTCCCACTTGTCGCTCATGCCTTCAATCAAATTGCCCGCCATCGTCATTTCTTTTTTGCCCACTTGGACTTTTTCGGGAATAGGCAGCTCTTTCGTGTCGGCCAATTCATCCGGAAAATGCATCAGCTCGAGCACGAGCGCATTTCCGTTCGGCTTCACCGCCGCCAGATGTTCGCGCGTGCGAATGGAAACTTTCGCAATCCCAACTTTGCCCGAATCCTTTAACGCATCGCGCAGCAGCGCATACGCTTTCTCGCCGCCTTTTTCAGGAGCAAGAAAATAAGGCTCATCAAAAAACATGGGGTCAATGTCATCGAGATTCACGAACTCGCGGATATCGACCATCTGATTGCTCTTGATGTTGACCCGCTCAAAATCTTTATCGGTCACCACGACGTATTGGCCTTTTTCGTATTGGTAACCTTTTACGATGTGCTCCCACGGAACCTCTTTGTTGTCGGCCTCGGCAATCCGTTTGTATCGGATCGGGCTCAGATCGCTGTCGCGCAACATCTGAAATTTCAACTCGTTCCGCCCGCGCGTTGCCGTGTAAAGTCCCACTGGAATATTCACCAGCCCAAAACTGATCGCACCTTTCCAAATCGCACGCATCTTACCGTAATTTCTGTCGCTTTTTCGCGTCGCGCAGCCCTGATTGGCTCACCGGCAAAACGCCTGATTCGCAGGCTCTGCATTGACAGCGCGCGTTTGCGGAATAAACATCGCCGCATGTGCCAAGTTCCCGCGTCTTCATTTCGGCTAATCATTTCCGCAGCGCTTCTGTGTGGCATCGGCGTTTACGGCCACAACGCCCTGCTTCCGCAACCGCAAGAAATTCATTTTGGCGATGGAAATATTGCCATCTCAAAACTATCCATTCGCTACACTGCCGAACCAACCGCCGAAGATAAATTCGCCGCCGATGAACTCGCCGCCCGACTCGGCGAACTGACGAAATCCGACTTCGGCGCGCGCCATACCTCCAAAACCATTGTTCTCAAACGCACAGGAAACGGCCCGGCTATCCCCGTCAACAACGACCCAGCCGGCCCAAACTCGCGCGAAGCATATTCATTAGAAGTAAACAACGACGGCGTCGAAATCACCGCGCCCTCCTCCGCCGGAATTTATTACGGTGTCCAAACGCTGCTCCAACTCGTCGAAGGAACCGGCGCCAACGCCACTCTTCCCTTCGTTCAAATCCGCGACTGGCCCACGCTCGCCTATCGCGGAATGATGGGCGACTTCAGCGAAGGCGAGTTGCTGCGCGTGTCGGAAGTCGAGCGCCAACTCGACACGCTCGCCCGTTTCAAGGCCAACCAATATTATTTCTATAGCGAGGCAAGCATTGAGTTCGAGGGCTACGAAGTCGTCAACCCGCTCGGCCGCTATTCAAAAGACGACGTGCGCCACGTCATCAAATACGCGCGCCAACGGCACATCGACGTCGTGCCTTGCATGGAACTTTACGGGCACATGCACAATTTGTTCCGTTACGAAAAATATG
>JAICXV010000209.1 GCA_025934545.1 Verrucomicrobiia bacterium | reverse complement strand
GCGCGCATTGTGGGCGCGCCCCCAAATATTGTGTTGCTCGACGTCGAATCCAACGCGCAGCAGTTCGTAGGTGCCGAAGCCAAAGAGCATGCTGGCTTCGAGTTCTTTGCCTTCCTTGAGTTCGAAGACGGCATCGCGTGTGTGCGGATCGACGTTGTCGTAGTGCAGGCCAACGGAATCAAAGACGCCAAGTTCGGAGATGCGGTAGCGGGCGCGTTCGACTTTGATGCGGTCGAGCAATTGGCCGGGAGTTAATTGCGTGCGTTGATTTAGAACTGCGAGTTTCGTTTTTTTGCGGCCTTCGAAGTTAACGTTGCCCAGAAGAATCTTCGGGCCGGCGGTCACTTTGGCGAGCAGGTCGAATTCGATGAAGTTATTGGTTGGTTCGCGCCGCAAGGTGGAAATTTGCACGGCGGTATCGGGAAAGCCGGAGTGGTAGAGATTGGTTTTGATCTCCTGCACGAGGTCTTGTTCCCACAACGGCGAATATGGCTTTCCGATGAGCGCGACAATCACTTGCGCGTTGGTTCCATCTCCACGCACGATTTCCTGGCGCACGAGGCGAACGATGGAGCGCAGTCCTTCTTCAACTTCGATCACGACTGAAACTTCGCCGGTGTCGTCGTTGCGCGTGACTTTGGGCGCGATCTTCGCGTCGCGATAACCCTGCCGTTCGAAAGCTTCCTGCAAACTGGCAACGCTGTGGGTGAGCCGTTGCGGCGAATAGACCTTGTAACGTTTGAGCGGCAACAGGGAGGACGTCTCGAAAAAATAGTCGCGCGCTTGTTTTTCGTTGACCGTTTTGAGTCCCGTGAATTGCACACGCTTGTAATAGTAGAAGGTTGCTTTTTCGATTCGGAATTCGACGCGATTGGCGATAAGCGGACGGGGCAGGGGCTCATCTAACGTTTCGCGCCAATGGAACGAGCGCGTTTTACCGTTCGTTAAGGTGACGGACGCGCTTAGTTCGGGTTTAAGGAAACCGTCTTCGGTTAAGCGCGAGAGGAGAATAACGGCGGCGTCTTCGATGAAATTGGCGTCGAAGGTTGACTGTTTCTTGCCGTTATTTTCGAGAAGGAGAATCGTTCGCTTAAGTTCCAAATCGCCGAACAAGCCGTAGCCTTTTACTTTTAATACAGCTTTCGGCGGCGCGGCGGCAGCCTCGGCGGGACGAAGCAGGAGCGCGCAGGTAATAAGGCATTGCACGCCAAGCGCCAACCATCTCGCGGTTTTTATTCGGAAAAGAATCGCCATTTTAGACCAAGGTTCAATCCGCCGAAGCGGTTATAATCGCCGATGATCGACCAATCAGGGCTGACTTTGTATTCGATCGAATACGTTTCGGTATTTTGTTCGGACAAATCGCGTCCTGATTGAATCGTCAAACGTTGCTCGCTGCCGGGCGCCACACCGAATCGGCTCAACAGATTTTTCCCGACAAACGCGCCGACGCGCAATGTTCGTTGTTGCATGGTGAGCGCGCTCGCCGTTGCGGGCAATTCGCCGGCTGTGAGCATGACAAGAATTTGTTCGGAAGGAAGGCCGGGTGTGGAGGTGAACTCAATTTTCGGATCGTCGACGGGGCCGGTTACGTTCATGCGAATGTCGTAATCGTAGGCTTTGGTCGAGCCCGTAATGAACAAATACGGCATGTAAGGATGGGCGGCGGTGAGCGTGATGAAGCCCTGGATGACTTTGACGTTGGCGAATGGGAATTGGACTTCGCCGGTATTGATCGTGGCGTCACCAAGTGCGACCGGCTCCGCCAACGTGCCGCCCAGATGCATGTCGGTTGAACAATCGCCGTTGAAGAATGGGCTGCGCACTTTGAGGAATTGGTTGCCTTTGACGTTTACGTCCAATTTCCAGTCCGCGAACGGTTTGGTATCGACACTGAAATAAGGCGGGCGGTTTTGCGGTTTGGCGACATGCGGCGGCACGAGCAACTTTAAATCATTCAGGATATAACTGTTCTGAAGGTTGACGGTGCCGCTGACCAAGCCGGGACCGTTGTTGGTGTTGGCCACATCAATATCGAATGCCGTTCGCACAATGACGTCGGACCGGCGCACGACGGGCACGCTGTCGCCACGGAATTTCAGTTCGAACGCCGGCAACTTCGAAACGTGATCGATGCGCGACAACTCTGCCCATCCAGAAACGGCAACAGGTCCGCCGCTGAGATTCCCAGCGCAACGCTCGATATCGACGCGGCCCTGGGCGAATCGTAGTCGGGCGTTGATGTCGCGGATGGCGCCGAATTGGGCGATGGGTCGTGTCGCGGCGTTTGTGACGACGATGCTGCCGTCGATCTTGCCATTATCGATCCTGACGTTGGCCCAAACGGTTCCTTCCGGACTGATGAACCGGCGTTGCAAATCAGCGAACGGAGCGATTTCGACATCGTTCGCGCGCACTTGCGCCATGGCATGACGCCAATCGAATAGTTTCTTCCAGTCGTGCCGAATGTCATCGGGAATCGGCAGCGTGGCTGTTGCCCAGAGCGGCTGGCCTTCGATCAAAGTGTCCAATTGCAACAAATGGATTTGGTGACGATCGAGCGTCACGTTCGCTTTGAGGTTGGCAATTGCCAGCGGTGCTGAGTTTGCCAGGACCTTTAAAGTTCCGGCGGGGACTTCGAAACGAATGGTGCCGCGCGGTTCGCGCAAAGTACCGGTGACGGCAAGGTCCACGACCGGGCTGTGCAATTTCAACGGCAACGATTTTGTGATAGCGTCCCAAAACTGTTCGTTGGGAACCGAGGTCGCCTGGAACTGAATCGGCTGGTCCATTTGCAATTGCACTAGGTTGCTCACGCCTCGGTTGACGCGCGGCGGTTCGAGCGTCATGGGCAACGTTCCGGAAGCAGATGCGATGATCCTTCTGTTTTGCGATACGGTGACGTTTGTAACGATGGTGCCGTTGGCATCGCCGAAGATCTGCGCGCGTAAAACGAAAGGCGCTTCGATCGCATAGAAACTATTCGTGGCGGGCAGGACCAGTTGCGTCGTCGTATCAATATTCCACTTTGCCGGCGCGTTGCTCCACGTGGCTGCCGCGGTAATTTGATCAAGGTGAACTTCCGACAGCGGGCGGATCAGGAATGGATTGAGCACCTGCGTATCGAGTCCGTGCCCGTAAATGGAACAGCGTCCGGCGTTGGGCCATGTTACAGCGCCTTCAATGATCAAATCGCTGCGTGGGCTTTTGAGTTGGATCGATGTTGTTTGCGCATTCCATGCGACGTGTTTGTTGGTGCGCGTAAATTCGGCGGAAACTTCGACATCGGTTTGCAACGCAAACGTTTGGTCGCCGGATGTCAGTTCCAACGTGTCGAGATTTGCGCGAATGCGCTGGGTATTTGCTTCTTTAACCAGCTCCGCGCTGCCGGCGATGCGCGCGCGTGCGTTGCCGGAGACCTGCGCCAGCACGTGAAAATCCTTGATGTCGGTTCCTTCGCCGTTCCAGGTCGCGGAGGCGCGAAAGGTTTTTATATACGGGACGACGACTTCGCCGAGACTGAGGTCGCCGGAATGTTTGAGGGAACGAAGCGGGCCGCTGAATTCCGCGCGCAACGACAGGCGCTCGTAATCGTAACCAACCGGGATGAAGTCTTCGCCGATCTTGCCCGAGAATTCGATGGTGCCCTGGCGGATGATCCGCGTTTCTAAATTGACGTCCGTCGCAATCTTCGCGGTCGTGCCGTTTACAAATTGCACGTTGAGATTTTGCAATTCGAGCATTGGCCAATCCAGTTGGCCTTGCGTTTTCATTTCGGCCGTTTCGAAGTTGAAGCCGGTGACGCCACGGCCCGAGACATCGAAGGACACTTGCGGATACGTGCCGGGTTTGCGTTTTAGCGACGCTGTGCCGGCGACGAAACCGCGGATGGGTAAGAAGTTTTGTTTGGCAAGGTCGGCCTTGACCACGAACGCCGCGGATGAATTCAACATTTCCCCTTTGAAATTGAATGCGAGCGGCGCGGACAGATGCGCGTCCATCCCGGGAGATGAAAGCATGAATGTGTCGAGCGTGGCCGAATTGGTATCACCGAAAGCGCTGATCGTTGCCACAAATGGCTGTAGATTTGTGCTGGTCGGAAGAGGCGTGGCGTTGGCGCGTAGCTGGACTTTGAACGTGCCGTGTTCCCACAGGGCATCCAAAGTGCCGACGACATTGCTATAGCCGCGCAAATCGAAATCTCGCGCGTCCACACGAAAATCTTTGGCCGCAAGTTCCGCCTTTTCGGGCAACATGCCAACGAGCGGAAACAGTGCGCTGACATCGATGCGATTGCTATTCCACAAAATCGCGCCGCCGAGCGACGAGGCATTTGTCAGAACTACATCGACGCGCAGGTTCCGATCAGGAATGGCGGCGGAGGCGTTCCACGGAAAACGCGGGCCGAGTTGCGCTGCAACGGTCGCGGGTTGATTCAGGCGCGGAATGATCACCGTTGCCTGTAAATTGCCGTTCGACCAAAGCGCGGACGGAATCGGAATGTTAGTGTTCGCCACGGTGACGACACCATTGGTGAGGTTGGCCAGACCGACCCATTCGTGCACCGACTTCATTTTCCCTTCGGCCTTGTTCAGCGTTTGCAACAGGCTGTTGGTGGCGGGCGCGTTTGTATTTTTTTCAAACGACAGTGTCCAATCCGAAACGTTGACGAAAGTTTGTTGCGGTGAGCGATTCTTTTTCCACAGCCAGAGCGTTGGGGTGAGTCCTTCCACTTCGCGCGCTTGAAAATGCGTTCCGCCGCTGGCGAAGGTGACGTTGTGCAGTTTGAATCGCGCATAGCCGGAGGTTTCGTATGAACCATATTTGACGTGCGCTTGCGCAAGGATCGACGGCAGGACCAACCCCAGCCAGTAGGGCAGCGCGACAACGCAAGCGACCAACAGCACAATAATGCCTGCCGCCCACAACCAGAGCTTCCGTCCCCGTCTCACGTTTTGCTCGTTATTTTGCGTCATGCGCGTCGGGAGCGTTATCGGCGAAAGCCCGATGTTTTCCATTTGGCTTTAGGCCGGTTTCAATTAAGTTGCCGCCATGCGTGAACAATCTCTTCAATTTCTCGAAAAGCTTGTTAACACTCCCAGCCCTTCAGGTCACGAATTTCGCGGCCAGCGGGTTTGGCTCGATTACGTCAAGGAATACGCCGACGAGACGTTTAGCGACGCCTATGGCAATGCCGTAGCCGTTTTGAACAAAGGCGGTTCACCGCGAATTATGCTCGCCGGACACGCTGACGAAATCGGTATGACCGTCAATTTTATCAATGACCAGGGGTTTATTTATGTGCGTAAAATTGGCGGAGTCGACCCGGCGATCACCAAAGCCCAGCGCGTAACGATTCACGCGAAGGGTGGGCCGATAAGAGGCGTGGTGGGCAACGTCGCTCCGCAT
>JAICXV010000251.1 GCA_025934545.1 Verrucomicrobiia bacterium | reverse complement strand
CGTTGACTGAGTTCGTTGGACTGCTGTTCGCCACCCAGTTCGTCGTGTTCAGGTCGGTATTTTCTTGCAGGCGAAAACCAGTCGCCGACGTCGGCCAACCGATCACGACGCCGTTATTCGTTTTTTGGATACTGAGCGCCGGAGGCGGAGCTGCGGATCCGGGTTGAAAGGCAATGGCATCGAGGTGAGTGACGGACGCCCCGATGTCAGTAACGGTTCCGGTGGATGGATCGATGGTAACGAGATGACTTGCGCCACCGCCTGTTCCTGCAATGAGATTATCACCGTAGAGAACCGAACCATTAAAGGCGAGAGCAGCATAACTGCCGCCGCCTGCCGGCGTCGCCGGAGTTGCGACATGGGTGTATAAGCCAGTGTTCGGATCGTACGTTCCATATTCGCCCGGTGTCGGCGTGCCGTAAAAGATGCCAGCACTGCTAATGGCCAAACCGCCGCCCTCAGTGAACGCGGTTCCCGAGCCGCCGACTTTTACTGACGCCGCCGTGTTGATATCGATGGTGAAGAGATTTGCGCCGCCGGATGAAGAGATACCATATAGGTTGCCAGACGCATCAAACGCAAGGTCAGTCATGGTGGCAGTCCCGGCGTTGAACGAGCCGATGACAGTCACCGCTGCGGTCGCGGGATTAACCGTCAGCAGTTTCGTGCCGGAAACACCGCCGGTAGATGCGTAAAGCACGCCTGTGGTGGGATGAAAAGCCATGCCCGAAACCGAATAGTTGACAGCCGCGGAGTCATTCAACGGCCCGACATCCTGGACAATGCCGCCCGTGGCAGTGCTGAGAATGTACAATTCACCATGTCCGCTGGATGTCGCGCCGTAGAGCGTCTGGGCATCCACTCGTGAGACACCAGTGATGAGACCAAGCAGACCAAGAAGTGCATAATAAGTTTTCATAGAGTTGTATTCCGAAGCAGCGGGTTCAACCTTTTGAACTCTTTCTGAAAAAGAATGTCAGGTCGAGCAAAATAAACACTCGGTAGCGCGGACGGAGGCTCAATAGTTCGGCTAAAACGAATGTCAGACTGGATCGTTACTCGAACGAACGGATAATCGCCAACGCCGCGACGGAAATGGTAGTGACCCAACAAACGAAGCCCCATGACAGCGTTTTAGTCCAAGTCCATGGCTCATCTTTTCGCCGTGACATGCGGCCGATCAATCCACTTGTAGTAACGAACGAGATGGTGAGTGCAGATATTGTGATACTGGCGCGATAGCCTCGCCAATAAATGGCGCCATAACAATAATAGGTAATCAAAACAAAAAGTGTCGAATATCCTACCGAAGCAATCGCACCGCGAAGATACGAATTGGACGGACGGATCGGTTTGACTGGGGCAGCAATCACCATGGCATGGCGAGCCCATCTAAAAACGAGCAAGATCAAGTAGATCGGCAGCAACACGCCGATTGTTGGCAGCAGCACGCCTGCAAGTATGTTCTGAGGGGAATCGACCCATCTGCTCCAATTCATGCAGACGGTGATAATTGCACCACAAAGAAGCCAGGGAACCAAAAGCAATAGCGACAAAACCGCGAAGAACTTTCGCGAGAATTCGAATCTGGAACTCGTCGCTGGTGTATAACTTCCGCCGGTGGGATAACTAGAGTAAGTGTGGACAGGTTTTTGATCAGTGGGATACTGTTGGTCCGCACACCACTCCCCCATACTTTTCGCAAATGGAGAACGAGTCGGGCTGTTCATCAGGTTCTCGAATGAGCGCTTGTTGTAGTCGTCAAGGAAGGACATATGAGTATAATTGACTGGATACTTTTCGATACGAACTGTCAAATAAAAACAGCGTAAACCGGCTTGTGCGCGACCAGCGCCTCGTCCCATTATTGCTGCGCAATCAAATGACAGGCGACCGTGTTGTAAGGTTGACCGGTAATAATGTTGAATTACGCCGGAACTGAAGCGCTCGACACGCTTGAGAGGCGGTTCACGCGGATTTATCCGCTGGCACGCCTCTCGCGGTATTCAACCCAGACTCTCGCCACTTTTGCGGCATTAAACCTCACGATATTGTTCTGCGCTAATGTTGTAGAGTTGATTCTCCTGGCAACGGGGTTTCGTAACTCTTCTGCTGGTTTAGCGGTCGCAACTACCGAGGGCCTGATGATGGGTTCGTTACAGGGTTTGCTCTCAGTCAATTGCGTTTTCTTTTTGCTGTTGCCAATTGCCCAGGCGTGGAAGCCATCGGCGATCCTATGGATACTGACGACGATAGTTGTAATTTTTTACAACGTGCCTCTACTATGGTCCTACAACGGTGTGATTTTGGACAGGCTCGAAATCGCAGGTTTACCATCTTTATTTCAACTCGCAGTTGGCATCTTCTTACTCTTCATTTCGGTTTATTATGTATGGATTATTCCAGTCGGTTGGGTTCGAGGCGCGTTCGCCGCGCTGACAATTTCAGCTCAAGATCGAGCTATTGTTCGTGAAATTCCCGGCACCCGCGCCTGGCCGGACATGCTGTCCGCGCTGTTCGGGTTTTCGCCTTTAATGAGTTTTGCTCGAGGCGACAAGTTGCGATGGGCGGCCGCTGTGGCGCTGTCTATCATGTCCACGTTTTTCCTGACGATTACCAGCATTGTCAGCCAATGGTCGCCTCTACTTTACATTTATTTCGGCTCCTTGGCGGCGATTCGGTCGCCGGGTATGACGCTTGTGGTCCTCGTCGGAGCTCCGGCAGCAATCGGGGCAGTCATACTTATTGCCGCAGTGATAGGCAGAATCATTGAACGGGCGGAGTTCCGCTTAATTCGATTTTCGCTCCAGGAAATGCAGCGACAAGATCAACGTCCACCAGTGTTGTTCTTGCGCGCGTTTGCTGACGATCAAGTTGAGCTGCCGAAACCGAAACTCCCGCACCTTGCTTTCGCGTTGGAGATTGCGCGCCGACGGACCAATCTCGACGAGTTGCTTTTGCATGAATGCACTCCGTATGGACCGGTCGTAGCTCTCGGAAATCCGACAGACAAATATCCGCCCTATGGCGCCGCTCGTGGATATTTTCAAAACAAAAACTGGCACCAAGCCGTCGAGGATTTGGCCAGAATTTCCTCGTTTGTCGTCATGTGCGTCGACCGGACGGATGGCATATTGTGGGAGGCGGAGCATATCGCCGCCGCCAACCATATTCCGAAAACGTTGTTTCTCATTCACCCAACTCATCGGCAGCCGGCAGCCAACAGAGCAGTCTTGGCGGAATTGATTCCTGCACTCGGCCTTAAGGAAAACACGTTGCAATTATCTGTGCCGCCGCTGATCCCAGGACAAAAACGATCGAAGAAACGCGAAAGTACGGTCATTGGATTCTTCATTGGCGATGACAATCAACCGACGGTGATTCGGTCGGCTACCTTTTCACATTTTGCTTACTTGCTAGCGATTCGGCGTTTCATCCGCGGCAAATTCGGCACGCCTCCAGATTTGGCAAACGCCGGTGCCGGGCTTCCCGGTTCCGCGGGAGTGTCCTCGCCGGAACCGCCGCACACGGTAGCGCGTCGAAAGGTGCTTTGGTGCTCCATGGCCGCAATATTTACCACGTTTTTTTGCAGCAACTTTGGGATTTCCTCTGGATTATTCGGCGTGAGGCTGGCACTCGGGGTTACGAGCGCGGGAAATGTCATGGACGATTTGGGCGACGCTTACCACCGCATGATGCCGCACGCCTTCTTCTGGGATCGCGTCGCCGCGGTCGCCGGAGGTCTCATTACACTTGTTGGTTCATCGGTTCTGACGCGGACCGCATGGGAAACCAATCGTGCGATGACCGTCGCTATAATAGCTGGTATTGTCTTTGGCCTTTTAGGCTCTTTTCTGGCAAGCTACGTCGCGGCTGGCCGAATGTGAGTTACATCGGGCTCGAATATCTGGATGTCCGTCGGCCAACGCCTGCTCAATACTTTTTCCTCATCGGTTCAGACTCGGCGCATTTCGGAGGGATTCCAAGGCTTCGTCCGAAAGGAGGCGACCCGCGTTGAGTCCGAGGATTACGGCGATAATGGCGGCGACGATGAGAGTTTTGCGCGGTGCTGGACGTCGAAGATGCCGTCGAATACATAAAATGCCCAAACCCCCGAAGATCGCAGTGATCGTACCATCAACGAGTGCCATCGCAATATTGGAGTCACCAATGTAGCCTCTTACTCTTATTGCCATTATCACGTCGCGGCACATCAAGATGAGAGAACCGACGCCGATGATGAGAAGAAGGATTCCGATCGTAGTCAGTATTATGGATTTCATATGTCATTTGTGTTTCGGTCTTGAAGTCATTTCTTTTGCGAATGACGAAAGGACACGCAACGCAGTCGTGTGGTTTGCTACTTAATTTATAATTGATGCGAGCACGGTCGCGCAGGGACAATCGCAGGCAGTAGATTGAAATGCGACTTTAAGTCTGGATTCACCAAGTTGTAAAAAGGCACACGTTCTTGTCAAGCACGTTGTCCCGCTCCCCCGATGTTCTTGTTGCTTAGCGGGTCGGCTGTTCTATTCTGGCGCCGTGAAATTTCCTGTATTAATCGCGTCCGTTTTTCTTTACGTCACGATGGCCGCGCATGCCGACAAAGTTGATGCTTACCTCAAGGCCCAAATGAGTGAGCATCGCATTCCCGGCCTGGCCTTGCGCGTGCTTCGCAATGGCAAGCCGATCAAGACCGCCGCTTATGGGCTCGCCAACATTGAATTGAACGTGCCGGTCACTCCGAAGTCCGTTTTCGAAATTGGTTCGGACACAAAACAATTTACCGCTGCGTGCATTCTCATCTTGCAGCAGGAAGGAAAGCTCTCGGTCGATGATCCGATCACGAAATACCTGAAGGATGCGCCGGCGGATTGGAACAATATTCTCATTCGCCATCTGCTTTCGCACACGTCCGGGTTGAAAAGTTACACGGTCCTCAATGGTTTCGAGTTCACGCGCCATCTCACTCAAAAGCAATTCATCGATCTCATCGCCAAAGAACCGCGTGAGTTCGCGCCGGGCGCGTCGTTCAATTATTGCAACACCGG
>JAICXV010000516.1 GCA_025934545.1 Verrucomicrobiia bacterium | reverse complement strand
GTGTGCGTGTAAAACGTGCTGCCAAAAACCGGCAAGGTCGCACCGAGCATCATGGGGCGGTCGGGCAACGTCCATAAATAGATGAAAGGCACACCTGTTTCCGCCCAATAAACGGCGTCCTGCAACCAGCGATCGTTGCCGGTCGCACGATAGGCTTCATCGTAGGCGCGCACGGCGTAACCAGCCGCGAGGATGTCCGGTTCGTAAACGGGGCATTCCCAACTTTGAGCGCCACGCGGCACGCGAAACATTTCCATAAACGCAAGCGCACGTTCACCGGCGCCCAATGCTTCGTGATCGCCGGTGATGCGCGCATAACGCATCAACGCCATCGCTCGAACCGCGCAGGTGCCGAGAACGGAGTCGCCCGTTTGGCCGAGCGCTTGTTGGTTGGGCTTGTTGCCTAATTCAACCAACCAACAACCGTTCGTTTGCTGCGATGCAATGATGTTACGAATCTGTTCGTCAAAATGTTCGAGCGCTTCCGGCAAATATCCGTAAAGAAATGGAAATTCCCATTGCATGATGTGGCATCTATTTTGGCTGAGAAGAACTGCGGGCCCTTGTTCCTTCATCATTTTGGCCGCGGCAAAATTGACGCGCTCCATCGAGGCGGCGCGTCCGTGGGCGTTGGTGGAAAGTTGCGCGTCCATCCAAAGCAACGAACAATATCCCGGTGAATCGATGCCCGGCGCCCAACCGATGCAATGCGACCAGCCTTGCGCCTGTTCGTTCCACATGGTTTTCAAAAAGCCGGTCCGGCACAAATCCAGTTCCTCTTGAAAACTGCGCGCGGGTCGATTCGGCTTCGGCAATCCGGCGCGTTCCACCAGCCATTCTCGCAAAACGGCAATCGGCGTCCCCTGCTCTACGACGAGTTTTGCCTCCAATTGTAACGTTTTGCCGGCGGCGATTTTGAATGGTTGAGTGGATACGTCTTTGTTTTCGGCAACGAAGTCGGGCGTCGACGGCAAAAATAGCGCGAGCCGATGGTTCGGCAGGTGCTCATCGAAATTCGGTGAAGCAAAGCGCGGCGATGGAAAAGCGTGTTCGCCGTCCCATTTCTGTTGCGGATCCCACAGCAGCGCGACCGAGAAATTCGTTTTCAATCCGTTCGACGCCCAATTGTCTTTGCCAAGCAGCAACTGGTCTTTCATCGAATCCGAGGCGAAAAATTTCGTAGCGTTGGTCAGCGGCTTCTGGCTGTCGGGCCCAATCGTCACTGCCATCAAGGGGATCGAAACTTTATTTGGAGCAGGCGTGCGACGGTCGGCAAGCTTCTCGCTGAAATCGCGTGGGTTCGACGAACGTTCTGCGCCATATAAATATTCCAAACCTGGAAACAGTCCCCACGTCTTGGCGTCGCCAACGGTTCCGTCACCGACATAAATGTTCGGGCCGAGCAACGATTTGACTTCGACGTCAGATTTAGGCGTCCATTTGTAATCAAGGCGCGCGACGGGGTTGGTTCGATCAAGATGCACGTCGAGAGAAACGCCCCATGATAGACCGTTTGGATCCGTCACGGCGTTCGTGAGGTGAACCCATTTCCACGACATGCAAACGATATTTGATTCAGCGTTCGCTCCGAATACCCAGTTGCTCACCGAATCGCCGTCCGGCAATCCGATTCTGAACAACGGCGACCAGGTGGCGACATTTACCCATTCATTGCTGTTTTGACGCGCGAAAATATGCGCCGTTGAAATGCCCGTTGCATCACGCGGAAACGTGATTTTTACGAGCGCGTTTGTCATGGCAAATCCTTCCGAGGGTTTGCATTTCCAGATCAATTCAGGGCGGTTGCCGTCTTCGATCATCCGCCAATATTGATCTTTGACGGCTTGATAAACTCCATAGATCCCGCGCGCATCGCGATCGCGGTCAATCGCAACCACGGTATTCGCGGGCAACGGATCGGCCGCTTTCAAAAACTTCGGGCCTTCTTCACGAATCGCGCGGCTGAACGGACGATCTGTGCCGTCCGGATTAATAATTCCGAAATCGCTCTTCTCGTTGAACCGATAACCGCCGGCATACCACCAAAAGAAAACGCCGTCCGCACCGGAGTCTTTCATCATGCGATAGAAATCGCGGCACCACGGGCCTTCAAACGCGATGCGCGCGTCATTTTCCTTCGTCGCTTTGCGATCCCAAACTGTCTCGCCCATTTCAGCCCAAACGAACGGCTTGGTCGGATCACACAGTTTTGCGTAGTCGCGTTCGAACCGGCCGGGTTTCACTTTGTCCCAATCACCAATACGCCCGTAGGCTTCCGGTTCCCAGATATCAACGGCGTCACGCAGACCGTAAAAATCATACGTCAACGCCTGGTCCCAATTGTAAGTCGGATTGCCGGTTTCCGTCATTCGGAAGCTGACCCAGTGGTTTGTGTCGGCCGTCCGCATCAACCTGCGCGCTTCGCCGTAAGCACTGGCGAGTTTTTCGTCCAAAAACTGTCGATAATCGGCCACCAGCCAGCGCCAATTGCCGTCCTGGGTCAATTGATGCATTGTCGGGACGCTCAACACATTCGTGCTCTTTTCGGCCAACACCGGCGTTATTCCCCAACTCCTCGCCGTATCATCGAGCGTTCGATATTTCTTGTGCACCCACTTCGTCCATTCCTGCCCAAAACTATTTTGTTGTTCGGCCTGGTTGCCGAAATTCGGTTCCCACGCCAGGTCATAGGCGAAAATCGTGTCGTTGTCGGACATCTTGTAGAAGTCCATCAATTCCTTCATTTTTTTAAAATCAAAGTTGAGCGGAGTGCCCGGCCGCAGCGATTGATTGACGTGCAGGTTGTGCGCATCGCATCGACGCAGAAAATCCAGCAGGTGCTGCGCCTTCATTGATTCGTGGTAAATGAAAATGCTGAGGGCGTTGAGCCCCATCTTTTCAATGCGCGTCAAATCGCGTTCGATCACTTCGGGATCGTAAGAGCCGCGGTCGAGCCAATATTCGAAGTAATAAACCTCCGGCATCGCGATACCAGACGACGGCATATAATTCACGCCGTTAACCTTCCAACGCTTTCCCTTCAGCGAGAAGTGGCCATTGGTAATGGTGATAAAGTTTTTTGTTTCCTTCGGCATCCAGGCATGCAGTTCGTGCGTAATGCGGTCGATCACTTTGCCGTCGTTCAACAATTCGGCGACGACTTGCATTCCTTTTTTCGGCCAAACCTCCGATTTGCACGGTTGCTCAAAGTTCTT
>JAICXV010000191.1 GCA_025934545.1 Verrucomicrobiia bacterium | reverse complement strand
TCTTGATAAAGAATTGAATCATGTCGATGACGAGCGCACCCCAGAGGCCAGAATAAGTCGCAAAGATCACATTGAGGACACCGACGAACAGAAGCGTTTCCCAACGCGGCAGGCCAAAGAGTACATTGGCAATTTTGCACGCAGCGAGATTGACCGATGCGATGATGATCGAGTTGAAAAACAGGCCGAGATAAATCGCACGAAAACCGCGCACGAACGTCGCCGCCTTGCCCGAATAACGGATTTCGTAAAATTCGAGGTCCGTCATCACTTCGGACCGCCGCCACAATCGGGCGTAGAAGAAAACCGTTGCAACGCCAGTAATGGCGAACGCCCACCAGACCCAGTTTCCCGCGACGCCATTCCTGCGAACGATGTCCGTGACGAGATTCGGCGTGTCGCTGCTGAACGTCGTCGCGACCATGGAAAGGCCGGCCAGCCACCACGGCACACTTCGGCCGGAAACGAAAAATTCCGATGTGCTCTTCCCTGCCCTCTTGCCGAAGAACAGCGCGGGCACGAAGCAAACCAACAGCGAGGCGACGATGATGAACCAATCGATGACTTGCAGGTGCATGGATCGAACTGGATTTAACCGCAAAGATCGCAGTGAACGCAAAGAAAATGCGATCAATGCAACATCGGAATGGGATTCGGAATTCGAATCAGCTCAGCATCGAGATTGAGATAGAAGTCGAGGCGTTGGTCGGTCTCGGCATCATCAATACCGCGGGACATCAAAATATATGTCGCATAGTGATTCCCTTCGGATTCAACAAGGCTCGCGTAAAAGGTCGCGAGTTCGGTATCAACACTCTGCAATTCGCGCGCGAGCACCTGAAATTTTTCGCAACTGCGCCCTTCGACGAGCGCGGTACACAGCAAGTGATCGATAGCTTGATGACGCTGACCGTTGCGAACGGAGCGCATCAATCCCGTAATCCACGGACTCGGAAACGGTTGACCAAATGGAATGCCGCGCTTTTTCAGAAGATTCAGAACAAGATCAAAATGCTGCAGCTCTTCGATGGCGATCGCATTCAATTCCTGCACGCGCGGATAGAGGTCGCGGTACTTTTCCAGGTTCAACGCCGTCGTCGCGGCTTTGCGTTCGAGATGCGCGTGGTCAATGAGGACGGCGGGCAAATTGCCCAGCACTTTCGGCAGCCAATCGGCTGGATATTTTTCGCGAAACAAAAGCATGATTCAGTTTTCAGTATTGCGCACCTGAAGCGCAACCCATACTGAATACTAGCAACATGCCCCGCGCCACGAAATTCAGGATTGCCTTAGTCACCGCGCCGAATTTGAAAACGTCGCGCATGCTCGCGAAGGCGGCATTGCAGCAACGCCTCGTCGCCTGCGCCAACCTGATTCCCAAATTCGAATCGCATTATTGGTGGCAAGGGAAAATCGAACGAAGCGCTGAAGTCTTAATCGTATTTAAAACGACCGCAGCACAACTTCGCGCGTTGGAGAAGTTGATTTTAGCGGAGCATCCTTACGACACACCGGAATTCATCGTCGTACCCATCGAAAGCGGGTCCAAAAAATATCTGGAGTGGATTCAATCCAGCACCGCCTAGCCGATGTTCGCGCTCATTTGGCAACAACACTACGACCCGTTTCATAATGCGGCGGTATCGGCTTTAGTAGCGGCATTGCCGGTTGTGTTTCTGTTGAGCGCGATTTCATTATTTCGCATTCGCATTCATTTCGCGGCCATTACCGCACTCGTGATGGCCTTCTTGATTGCAGTGCTCGCGTATCAAATGCCCACTCGATCGGCAACTGCTGCCGTCATTTTCGGCGCAACATACGGCCTCCTTCCGATCGGCTGGATCATTCTGAATCTGATTTTCCTTTATGAACTGACGGTCGAAAAAGGTTTGTTCAACGTCTTGCGCGGGAGCCTGGGGACGATCGCTCCCGATCCACGCGTCCAGGTGATCCTCGTCGCGTTTTGTTTCGGTGCGTTTTTTGAAGGCGCGGCCGGATTTGGAACGCCCGTGGCGATTACCGCGGCGATTCTAATGCAACTTGGGTTCTCACCGCTGCAAGCGTCAGGCCTGTCGCTCATCGCCAATACGGCGCCGGTTGCATTCGGCGCATTGGGCACGCCGGTCATCGCGCTGGGAACTGTCACCGGCATTCCCGTGCAAACTCTATCGATGATGATCGGCCGGCAACTACCGTTTTTCTCACTAATCATTCCGTTCTGGGTCGTTTGTGCGATGTCGGGATTTCGCGGCATACGGCAGGTTTGGCCCGTCGCCTTGGTCGCGGGAGTCGCGTTCGCGATCCCTCAATTCGTCGTTTCAAATTTCGTGGGCCCGTCACTTGTCGATATTGTTGCGTCCGTTTGTTCGATGACGGCAGTCGTAATTTTGCTCAAATTATGGCGGCCGAAAAATGTTTCACAAGTACCGGACCAGACCATTATCAAAACGGCGCCCGGACAATTGCGACGCGCATGGACGCCGTGGATTATTTTGACGGTGGCGATATTCGTGTGGGGATTGCTGCCCGTGAAATCGTTCTTTCATTCGATCTCAAATCCTCAAATCGAAGTTCCATCGCTGCACAATGTTGTTGTCCGTGGCGTCGAAGTCTCAGGGCCGAATGCGTCGCCGGAAAAAGCGGTTTTCGCTTTCGATTGGCTCGCCGCCACGGGCACAGGAATTCTTTTTGCGGCCATCATTTCAGGGCTGTTGATGGGTTATCGCGTCGGCGAAATGTGGAAGATTTATCGAGCAACAGTGTTCCGGGTGCGGCACTCGTTACTGACCATCGCAGCGATGTTGGCGTTGGGGTATCTAACGCGCTATTCGGGAACCGACGCAACACTCGGACTGGCCCTCGCCAAAACCGGAGCGTTGTATCCGTTTTTCGGAACGCTGCTCGGCTGGTTGGGCGTGGCACTGACCGGTTCGGATACGGCCTCGAATATTTTATTTGGCAACCTGCAAACCATCACCGCAAAACAAACGGGCATCAGTCCTGTCCTCATGGCAGCGGCGAACAGTTCCGGCGGTGTGATGGGAAAAATGGTCGACGCGCAAAGCATAGTCGTCGCCAGCACGGCCACGAATTGGTACGGCCAGGAAGGGAAAATTTTGCGCTTTGTTTTTTTTCACAGCCTGGTTCTGGCGGCACTGGTCGGCCTGCTCGTTTTCTTGCAGGCTTACGTCGCGCCATTTATCGGAATGGTGCCGAAGTAATTTATTTCGATCCCTTGAGACGTTTCGCAAGGTTTTTAGCCAAGCGATCCAGAGCCGGTGAGCGATCGAGCGGATCCAATCTTACGTCCAACAAAGAAAAAGTTTGAGTCTCTGCCTTGGCGCGTTGCAACGCTTCTTCCAATTGACCTTCGGTTTCGACAGCGAAACCGACGCCATTGCCGAGCAGCTGCGGCAGCAAATGATAATTCCACGGAACGACATTGTTGTAAGGCCCATCTTGCATATGACGTTCGGTTCCATATCCCGCATTGTTGAGCACAATCACGATCGGATTGAGGCGATAGCGGACGGCTGTGGTCAGCTCGACGCCAGTCATTTGAAACGCTCCATCGCCAACGAGCACAAGCGGCCTCCGCCCCGGCGAAGCCAGTTGTGCACCAACAGCCGCGGGAACAGCGAAACCCATTGAAGCGTAATACGCGGTGCCAAGAAATTCCGTGTGCTGATGAATGAACAAATCCGCCGCGCCGAACAGGGCATCGCCCACGTCCGCAACGACAATTGTATCATCAGCCAAAAATGCGTTGAGACGTTGGAACAATCGTTTGATGGTGATCTTTTTGTCGCCGGACGTTTTTTGGATAGGCGGCAACGGTTGTGGCCGCGAGATTTTCACCATCGCACGCTTCTTCAATTTCTCTTTGAGCAAACCGCGCAGAAAATCTTTGAAACGAATGCCTTCGAAGTTGTGATAACAAATGCTGATTTTTTCGCTCGTCGCCGAAATCGATCGTGCGGGATCGAGTCGCGCGGTGAAAATGCCGAGGTTAATATCCGTCATGAATGCGCCGAGCATGATGACGCAATCGCTCTGTTCGACGTATTTACGCACCTCTTCCCGGCCCATCGCACCTTCGTAGACGCCGAGATAAAACGGATAACTTTCGCCCACGACCGATTTCCCCATGATGGTGGCGGCAACGGGGATGTTTGTTTTCTCGACCAATTTCAACAGCTCTCGTTGCAGTCCGAATCGATGAACTTCCACATCCGCCAAAATAACCGGTTTCCTCGCGCGATTAATCATGTCCGCTGCTTCTGCCAAAGCTTCGCGCAAGGCAACGGCATCGCTGGTTTCATGAAATTCGTGCGGGGTATAGTGCGGAATGCCCGGAACACCAACCATATCGCGCGGCAATTCGATATAGACTGGGCGTTTGTAACGCAGCGCCGCATGGAGCACGCGGTCGATTTCCTGAAAGGCAGTCTGCGGATCGCTCAAAACCGTTGAGGCAATCGTTAACTGATCGAACACGCGCTTTTGGGTATCGAACTCGCGCACCTTATGGTGCAACAAGGGATTCTTTTCGCGTTCGCGCACTCCCGGCGCGCCACTAATAACGACGACCGGAGATTTTTCGGCGAACGCTTCAGCGGTGGTGTTCGCAACTTTCAACCCCCCGACACAGTAAGTAATGCAGACTGCGCCAAGACCGCGCACACGCGCATAAGCATCAGCGGCGAAACCCGCGCCCTGCTCGTCGCACGTATTAACGACCTGCAGTTTGCTTTTGGAAAGTGAATCGTAGAACCCCAAAACGTAATCACCGGGAATGCCGAAGACGTGACGGACACCCAACGCATACAATCGCTCGATCAAATAATCGCCGATGGTCACGGGCGTTTTCGCTTTGCGCGGCCCGCCGGCGGGACGCTGCGGGCGGTCAGCGCCCGGCATGCGTTTATATCGCTTTGCCATACTCTAAAATAGAGTGGCACGACCGCGCGCAGCCGACAACGTGGAATCACTGATGGTTCCATCTGTCAAATGCAGGATGCGTTTCATCCGCTTGGCCAACGGTTCGGAATGCGTAACGACAATCAGCGTCGCCTTTCCTTCATTGTTCAACTCAACCAAAAGATCAGACAATTCCTCCGCCGATTTCGTATCGAGAGCGCCGGTCGGTTCATCTGCCAGGAGCAGTTGTGGTTGATTAACGAGAGCGCGCACGACCGCGACACGCTGGCGTTCGCCGCCGGAAAGTTGGCCTGGCCGATGATTGAGCCGCGAACGCAGCCCAACGCGATCCAACAACTGCAACGCGCGTTCGTTGGCCAATCGCCGCCACTCGGGTTGAGGCGACGCCAGTGTTGGAATCATCACATTCTCCATCACGGTCAATTGCGGCAGCAAATGATGCGCTTGAAAAACAAAACCAATGCGAAAGTTGCGCACCTCCGCGATTTGGCGTTCGTCGAGAATGGAGAGGTCGCGATTTTCCAGAAAAACATTCCCGCGCGACGGCGTGTCGAGCGTGCCGATAATATTCAGCAACGTGCTTTTGCCCGACCCGGACGGTCCAACGATGGCCAGCGATTCGCCGCGTTCGACGTCGAAACTGATCCCGTTCAAGACATGGACGGTCGATTCCGGCGTCGCGCCCTGGTAAATTTTCCAAAGGTCTTGAACTTTCAACAATGG
>JAICXV010000374.1 GCA_025934545.1 Verrucomicrobiia bacterium | reverse complement strand
GGCAAGAGTCGCCACGAACCCATTTTGAATGCGCCAAAACCGAATCAAGCGGATGCGCTTCGGTTCTACGCTGTGCGCAAAGAGGTCAACGTGAGGATTTGTTTTGGATTTCTTGTAAGTGGAAACTGTAAATTTTGCGACGGGTTGTTCTTTCTCCATACCGGTCACGGCGGTCATCGTGCGCGCTAACAGTTCATCCAAGGAATTTGTTTGGAACGGACGAACTTCACTGTTTTGTCCGCCCATCGTTCCGTAACAACCCATCATCGCTTCTTCGACCGTTGCCAAAGGAACAGAAGCCAAGACCTCGTTCAAAATCACCGGAATTTCCGCGGACAAATAGCAAACGATATCTTCATCGCTCCTCGTTAGATCCGGTAGCGCAGGTGCGGTCACGGGCCGGGGCACCGGCTGAACGGGTTGTTTCGGTTTTACCAAAGGAGCTTGGGTCGGCGCTTGATTCGCGATGATGAACCCGCGTGCTGCAAACAGCGCAATAGCAATCATCACAACGACGAACGCGAACACGAACATGTCAGTGAAGATATGGAACTACTCGAAGAGCAGCAACGCGAAATTTCCACCCGTTCAAGCTGCGGCTTCGTCCACAACCTAGAGTGTGCTTTGCACTTTTCTTCGCGCGATGCGTCCAGTCGATTCGGTCAGTAGATGTATCCACATCTGTGCCTCTTTGGATCCGGCATCAAATGGATTGAGCATGTGCAACGAATTGCCGCCTTCGGCGCCGATGATTTCCCAATCGATATAGTAGGAGCAGCCTTCGTTCTTCAAAAGTTGCATCGCTTGCGAACGGACGGCGGCGCGTGTGTTGTGTGGTGCGGCCAACGTCGCTTCGTTGATTTCTTTATGACTCAGCTCCCACGGCTTCGGTGTTTGGGCGAGAGCGAGGCCGAGGCTGCGGCTGGGATCAACCTGGTGATATTCTAAATCCTGTGATTTTAACCACGGATGGTTCCACGCGATTTTTTCCTGGTCGCAAAATTGTTGGAGCAACCAACGTTTCGTAATCCAGTCAACTTTGCCGATCAACGTGTCCGGCTTGGTCGCGAGCGCTTGCAGGACGTCGCCCCAAATCTGAATGAGATCGTCTGTTTCCTGATCGCGGCCTTTTAATTCGGATTTCGCGGCGGCGTGATATTCCTGCAACAGATGAACGGCGTCGGCGCAACGTCCGTCCGCCAATTGCACCAGCCACGGGCCTTCGGGTTGATGCGATAAATTGCGGAACGCCACCACGGCATCGGCCAAAACTATTTTCGGAACTGCGTTCAATTCCAGCAAATCAAGGACGAGCGATGTGGTGCCGACTTTGAGCAAGAGCGATGTCGGCAAAACATTGGTGTCGCCGTGCAACAGGTGCAGACGTCGATATTTTCGCGCATCAGCGAGTGGTTCATCGCGCGTATTGATAATGGCGCGATTGAACTGTACCCACTCAAACAAATCGTTGTTGATGTAATCGGCCCGCTGCGACATCTGGAACACGTTGTCCATGCCGGGCCGTGCCAGTTCACCACGCGTCTCGGCGGCCATGGTCGCGCCGACGCGTCCAGCGCTGACGTAGAGCATGCGCAATGTCAAAAAGGCGAGCAACGAATGAACGTTCGATTCGGTCAATGGCGCGCTGCGTCGAACCAGATAATTTTCATGACATCCAAAAGTCGCGCCGGAATAGTGATCGATGTTGTTGCGGATGAAATTGATTTCGCGCTCCAGCCGCATCGACTTGAGCGCGTTCATTAGAATCGCGTCACCCGCTGAATCGTAGCGCAGAATGTCGACGAGGCTCAGACACTCAGGCGTGCAATATTCGAGGTGGCCCATATCGATGTAGGCGCGGCCGCCGTTAAAAAGAAAACCGCCGTTCCCGGCGGGTTCGTCCCAGTCGCGTTGATGAACGTCGATCAGTCCGTAACGTTGGTCCCGGAAAATCCAGTCGCGCACGCGCGTGATTGCGCTGGGCGTCCCGGGAAAATCATTCGTCAAACACCCGTATTCCGTTTCAAGACCAACAATGCGATTCATACTACAAATTTACCCGCGGCGCGCGGACTTCAGTTCGCTTCCGGTTCAAATGCTCACATGTTTTCGAACGTTGAAGCGGACTAAAGTCCGCGCTCCAAAATTTCATAAACCCAACTCTGCCGCGCTCTGCGGCTGATACCGAGCAGCCCTCGCGGCTTCTCTAGCCAGCCAGCCAACCTCGACCGTTCGACCTTTCACCGCTTCGCGCCAACCGGCTTTTCGGTCTTGCTCGCCCGGCATTTTGTCGTCGAAAGGTTTGTTTTCCACGAGCAACCACCACGCCTGCAAAAGCACCTCGGCCATTTGTTTGCGGTCGGTGATGTTTTTGAAATTCTCATTCAACCACTTTTGCGCCGCTGCTTCGCCGTCCGTAGTCGAAGCCGCCGTGACAATGCCACCGGTCTGCATTTGAAATGAACCATCGAAATGCAACCGGAACAACAAATCTTTGCCGGGTTCGTTGCCTAATTCGGCCAGCAGCAATTCCACGAGAAAGGGCGCGCTATAGATCTGTTCGAAATTTGTTTTGAGCTGCGGACTGAGACCAAAACTAACGAGCCGACGCAGGCTGACGTCCTCGGGCGCGCGCGTGAAAGCTTCCATATGCGCGGCATCAATCGCCGCCTGGCGAATCTTTTCAATGTCGGCGGGATGGCCCAGGCCGGCGAGCGCATGGCGGTCGAACAATTCAAAAACCTTCGATTGCCCGCTGCCGACGCCAAGCAGCAAAATTCCATCGGGCAAACTCGCCGCAAAAGCCGGCGCGGCGCTCTTAAGCTGCTCGCGGACATAATCGCGGCGGTTCGATACCGCCTCTAGCCACCTGTATGGTTCCTCAGTCATCTTAAAAAAGGCTAAAGTCTAAATGCTAAAGGCTAAAGTGAAGGCAACGCGCTTTCTTTAGCTCACTCCTAAAAATTCTTTCTGCTTAGCTTCGGATATCGTTTCGATACCTTTGTCGGTTAATAGTTTCAAGGTCGCGAACGTATCGCTCGCGGGATTCACGCCGCCCGTCGCTGAATCAAATTCCGACGCCGTCATCAAACATCGCAAAGCAAACCTGACGGCATCTTTGATCTTCATTTCCGACGGCTTCGGTTTGCCGTAATTCTCTTCGAAACTGAGCACGCTCCGAATTGTTCCCGAACCGGAACCTGAAGCCGCATAACCGACTGCCTGGAATTGCGCGCCCAGCGGATCGTAAAAATAAATTCGCGGTTGGGCAGGGGATACGGTGTGATCGACGCCTGCGAACAGCGGAACGACGACGCCAACGCCTTGCAACGTCATTGGCAGGTTCTCGCGCAGCAGTCGCGCAAGTGCGCGGACTCGCGCGGGCAGACTGAGCGGTTGCAATTGGCTTCGTCGATAATACTCAAACGAAGTCTGCAACGTGCGCGCCATCTCAAACGCGGTGGCTGGCACGCCAGCAATCGCCAGCAGCGAAGTTGAATCGATCTCAATGATCTTATCAACCTTGTCGGTGACGATAACGTTCCCGGCAGTGGCACGGCGATCGCCCGCCATCAGAACGCCGTCGGCGCAATGGAAAGCGAAGACTGTGGTGGCCTGGATTTGAATGGGAGCTGCCGCCGAAGTTTCAATTCTGGACGGCGACACTCCATGGGTCTGCAGCAGTGCGAGAAAATCGCCTGCAATAGCGTGGCTCTGACTCATTGGCCGGTGCGTTGGCGGTATCGTTTGGCCTGGTCGGGGTCGACCTTGCGCATGCGTTTGAGCAATTCTTCGGTATTCGGCTTATCAACCTTTGGGGCGCTGGGCCCCTCGCCGCCGCCACCGCCACTGGGTGCCGCCGGACGATTTTTTTGAGCTTGGTCAGGCATAAGTTCTGGCTTTCGTATTTGTCCCTAAACCCCTGAATTCAAGTTCGCAGAATTTCATAAGAGTTCAAGCACGCTCTATCAAATACACATATACGAAAGGGGTGATTTGAAGG
>JAICXV010000041.1 GCA_025934545.1 Verrucomicrobiia bacterium | reverse complement strand
TATAAGTAGCGCGTGCGGCCTCGATTTCCGGGGAGGATTTAGGAACAGAAAGATGACTCATTTGATTTTCGCCGCGCTCACAAACGGAACTATAAGAAGGTGTGTAAAAAATTCAACACGGCTTTCAATATTTTTCACGCTTGTGGTTCTGGGTTGGTTCGGCCGGCTGTTCGGTGGTCAACCGCGCTAAATTCCCGAGTCCTCCAGCGCGCGCTCAAGTAAATCCGCTACCTGCAACTCTCGCGACCATCGCGCCAGATAATCCCGGTCCAAAGCACTTCCCTGCACTTTAAGCACACCGACAATATCACGCCATTGCTTGTCCGAAACCTCGCAGCCTTCCCGATACCATTCCAATTTTGCCAGCACAGTATCCTCAGCCGATGCGAAAAATAATTCCAACGTGGACAAATCTCCGATCTTCTTTTCTGACGCGGCTCCCCAAAGACCGTGCTGGCCAATGATCCACCAATCAAATATTCGACCCGCAGATCATCCAACACCTCCACGATTCGTGCGACCGCGCTAAACAATTCACTGTCCCCGCTGCTCATTTGCCACCCGATGGGCCGTAGGCTTTAGCTGCCAGGTCGGGACCAAGCCACAAATCGGCCAGTCGCCGCCGCAACTGCGATTCAGATTCTTCCGGGTGGCGCTCGCGCAGGCCGGTCATGGCCAACATCCGCGCAGTTCGGTTCGCGTCCAGCATCATCGCTAATTTGCGCGCCGGTGACGCCTGCCGCAGCAAGTCAATCAGAACCCGCTCGGCTTCCGCTGAAGTATCTCGCGCCAGTGTCCGCATCTGAACCAACCTAAAACATGCCGTCATCGATTAAAAGCCACATTTGCTGAGGCCCGCGCGTCGGTGGAATTAAATTACTCGCCGAGTCGCCGTCTGCCCGACCGTGATTCATCTGTGGCCAAATCGATCCCAGAAAAATCCAAACCCGCTTGCCAACGCGACGCCGTCTGCTAAGTTCCCCGCGCCAGGGCCCATGGAATGTGGACTTACGAACCCCGCCAGGGCAGGAATGCAGCAACGGTAGTTTGCTCCGCATCCGCCGTGGTCACCCTGGCATTTTCTCAACCCCACGGCTTAAATCCAACTGCATCAGTTCAAAATCATAAAATTTTCCATCGAGACACATTGCCTGCGGCTCAACACCGCAACTGACGAACCCGAAACGCTCATGCAAAATACGTGCGGGCTTATTTGTCGTCGTCACCTGCAAAGTAGCGAACCGAACACCGGGCAGAGCGCGCGCAAATGCGATGCGATGCTCCATTAGATGACGGCCCACTGACCGCCCGCGAAAAGCAGGCAGGATATACAATCCCCAAAAGAAAACCTTGTGCGAATACTTTGGATTCAATTTCCGGCTCAACGACGCGACGCCCGCGCATTCGCCATCCAAAAAACAGCCAAAAGGATAAATCCCTTCCGCCTCATAATTCTTCATGCGCGACCCAAGCTCCGGAAGCTTGGAAGCAGCTTCCTGTTCAGCCAGCGGCCCGACGAATTGCGGGACATCGCTCAACGCCGCCCGGCGGACCTGTTGATACACTGCCGCGTCCGTTGATTGGAGCCGTCGTATAATCATAAAATTAATTTTTCCCTGTTCGTTTAAGGCGAAACTGGTCCATGACGATTGACTGGTCGGTTTTGCCGTATGGATCGTCCCAGCCGGAGTGGGCGAAGACGTAAATTTGGCCATCTTCCGTCTGGACGGCGCGAGGATAATAAAGCGAGCCGGGAATATCGAGTTTTTGCCAGGTTTTTCCGCCGTCAGTAGTGTAGGAAATCCCACTGGTGGCGATGTGAAGGACGGGGCCTTCGCGAGTGACGAGCAGTTCCGGGTGGCCGCTGTGTGGAAAGATCGAAGGTCCGACCTCGCCGACCTTCCACGAGTCGCCCGATTTTTTGAGAACGCCCTGCCAACGCGCTTCCTTTTTAAAGTCCGGCGGCGACAAACGCCGACATACGAACAATAGGTCGCCGTTAGGTAATTCCGCGGCATCACATTCTTCGCCACCCCACGTGCCGCGATACTGATCTGGAACCACCGGAATGGGTCCTGACCAGGTTTTGCCATTGTCTTTGGAAACAGCGAGCAAAGGTTCGAACATCGCGTCGTATTCTTGCCGCGTTTTGGAATTAGCGGGAGCATAGGCGAGGCCACCGACCAGAATGATTCGTCCGTCGTGCAATCGGTGGATTCGTTTGGGCCAAACGGTGTACTTCGACGGGTCCAGGAGCTGTATCGGCTTGCTCCAGGTTTTGGAACCGTCGGTTGATCGCTGCAAGAAACCGGTTTGGGGCAGTTCAGGATTGTAGGGCAGATACCAGCCCCAGACGCCTCGGAGAATCGTCCCGTCGGGCAACGCCGTCTCGCCTTCCATGACGCCGTTCATGCAAGATTTGAATGGATCGGCGCTGACCTGCTGCCATGTCTTGCCGGAATCGGTCGAGCGTAGATGAACGTTGCGCAGGTCGAGCCCCGTCATGTCGTAGCCGGCATCAGGTAAGCCCGACGGCGGCCAGTCCAGTTTTTGTTGCACGTCCTTCGGCACTCGAGGACGTCCTCCGACGGGCCCCGTCGCTTGCGTAAAACTCACCATGAGCACGTCATGCGGCATCAACCACGCGTTGACCCAGCACGTGAATCCCGGTGTCTGCGGCGAATGATAGATTGTCTGCCGGTGATGATCGACTGCGACGAAATTGTCGGCGTTGGCGATTTGGACGATCGCGAACAAAATAAAAATGGCGGAGCAGAAGCGCGACAATTTCATAAATGTGCAGCGACCCTACGTTCCACTAATCCGTCGCGAATGCCAAGCGTCCCGATACGCGCTTTCTTTCAAACTTTAATCGGACCACTCTTCATCGCTTTTTCCGCTCCTTCCATTGCCTGACACTTCTCACCACAACGCCATCTCGCAACCCGCCGTCGTCAGCCTGGGCAACCTTGCCACCTAACTCAAGCACCGCATCAATCGCCGCTTTTGAAAAAACCTTCGCGTTAATTTCCAGCGCACGAACGCCGTCATCACGCGGCTCAACGACAAGTCGCAACGGGCCACGAGCGCTGCGTAAATTCCACGCAAGCCGGACAATCCGAATCTCGTTGTGACGAAGGCTGTGCCGCCCACGAAACAAGCTGCGAAACACCACCTCGGTCGGGGTCAGCACGATTTTGAAACTCAAAAGCCACGCCAAAGCAAATCCCGACACGCCGACTGCGACAAGTAAAGCGACGACGTCTATCCGGCCGTGCGAATTGATCCATAAAATCAACCATGGAAAACACGACAGACCTCCAATAAAAACCCACGCCGGAAAGTCAGCTCGGTATTGCGCGTTCATGAATATGATGGCCGGACGTTTTGTCGCACAAACGTCTCATCCTCACCATCTCAAAAAATGTGTGGCAACCGTTGCCGCAGACCTTCAGTTGCTTCTTCTTTGCCTGTAACCGAATAATTTCGGAAAGACCGTCCATCCGTTGTCACCTTGGCATTCCTTCGGTCAGCCTGCGCCATCATTTTAACGATTTGCTTCTGCGAAAGAAGTAAGCTCCCAACCCGCTATTCATGGCCGCGGTGGAGAGCCAGACAGCGACCAAGCCCGGTCGCGCCGATTGCGCGTACCCGATTGCCGCCGCACAATTCAACGCAGCAGCAAGCATCAGCATCGTGCCGCCAACTATACAATTTCTTCTCGAGATGGCTTTCATTGAGCTCTTGGAACTGGCTAAAAGTCCGCTGTCGTCGTGAAAAATTACTGCTTCTTGCGTTGATACGTCACCAAATAAAGCTTCGGCCCCACCACCCTTTTAAACTCCTTGGGGCACCCGTCAGTTCGACCGAGTTCAATAAAACCGCCTCTGCCAATAATGCACCTTCAGATATTCTGAGAGCTTTTCCACCGCATCCAGCCGCTTCTCCTTTTCCATCTCCTGGGTGTAAGACGGCGCGGCGTTGATCATCTGCTGCATGTAAGTGTTGACCTCGGCGTCGTTCATGTAATGGTCGCGGATATCCGTCAGCTCGCCGGAGTCCAAAAAGAACCCGCCGCACTTATAGCACTCATCAACATTGACCTCTTTGTCCCTGAGGTATTTGTGGATATGCATCGGGATTCCGCACTTGGGACACGGAATCTGTCCTCTTTGGCCGGCGTTAGTTTTCGGGTAACGAAGCGCGGCCTCGAGCGCGGCGCCCGACCCTTTGTGGCTTTCGTCCAGGAGCGCCAGCTCGCCGTGATCAAACCAAATTCCCTTGCAACCATTTTCACAGACGTCAACGGTGGCGCTGCCGAAGTTTTCGCTCACCATTTCTTTGCCGCACGCGGGACATTTCATGGAATTTCCTTTTTCTTTGTTCTGTACGATGCCCAACCACCATCACATCCGTCGAGCAAGATGTTCAAATGCACTCACGGTTTCGGGACCGCTGCCGTCGCGTTCGTTTGTGACGTCGAGCAGAGCTCGCGATCACACCAGATCGTGGTGAGACTCATACGCCGGTAACGTGCCGGTAAGTGAGTCAACAGCCACAAATGCACTTTGTCCGAGGTTAGCGCAGACTCTCGCAGGTTTGGCAAACAAAGGACGGCCACCTTCCTTCGCTGCCCCGCCGAAGCAAGCGGGACGGTCACATCAAGACTCGAATACGGAAGTAAGGTTACAGCCGTGAAGCCAGAAGGCGTCCCGATACGCTCTGTCCAATTCGTCCAGCCCGTCGCCGTCTTCTCTGAAAACTGGCAGCACACGCGAAATTCATCGACTCCACTCGAACTCCGGCCCGACGCTAGCGGCATCTTGAACGAGTGCCCTGTCTGGTTCGTAACTGTCAACACCGCCACTTGCGTGATCCCATCGGAAGCAACGGCATAACGCAGAAAGTTCGCGGAAAGACCGGTCGACCCCTTATTGGCGAACACCACCAGGCTCACGATCGCGATGCAAAGAATCGCCGCCGATACGATTACTTTGGAAGTCAACTTCATTGTCGGTTCAGTCCTGGTCTTTTGAAACGGAAGCGACGTCTCAATTGTTTTAGCCTTTAGCATTTATCCTTCAGCCTTGGTCTTATCCGCGTCATCCGAGTTATCCGTGGTTAAATCCATTCTCTTCTTCCTTCGCGGGCTTAGCGTCCTTCGCGAGACCATCTCATCTTTGTCCAATTTATTTTAGCCTTTAGCATTTAGACTTCAGCCTTTTCGGCACCGGTGCATCGAAAAATTTTTCAACGCAAGCTCTCCTGCGTGATGAAATCACCGACTTTAAATTCAAATCCATCATACGGTGGAAAACCGGTACTCTTATAATAAACGAATAGCGTGCTTGTCCTCAGGTAAGCTGGATCAGTGGAAAAGTAAACGACTACGGACTCAGGCGTTTGCTTCAAAGGTGACAAGCTCGCTGTAACAACCGACCGCTCGCCCGATGTGATTTCGAGGGTGACGGAGCTAAACGCCTTTAGTTTTCCTTTTGGCACAAATTCTAACCAGACACCGGCCTGATTTGTTCCGACCATCTTTGCAGTGATGGTTGCGCCCAATTCTTTCGCGCGTTGCTTTGAAACACCTTCAAGAACGACCAAACCGAAGCATGAGGGTGTTGCGATTGCGAGGAACAGTACAACTGGGACAATGAATATGTGTTTCATAGGTCGTGACGCAGCCGGCCGCTGACTCAATTTGTTTTAGCCTTTAGCATTTATCCTTCAGCCTTGGTTTTATCCGCGTCATCCGTGTTATCCGTGGTTAAATTCATTCGGTACTCTCCTGCCAGGATCGTCACGTAACATCTTCCTTCGCGGCTTTGTCCAATTTCTTTTAGCCTTTAGCATTTATCCTTTAGCCTTGGTTTTATCCTTCAGCCTTTCTTCGGCTCACTTGTTCGAAAGTTTGACTGGCATGATCAAAGCCTTGATCTGGCCTTTGACCGTAAACACCACCGGATCGTATCGGCTTTTCATTACTGCGGACGCTTCTGGATAACGGGCCTGAACGTAGGCGACATAAACAGGATTGAGCAAAGCCCGTATTTGTGGGTGATCGGCCTCAAATTCGACATACCCCTCGTGGCTGGATTTTTCACGCAGATGGCTGGGATGATAATCAGTATGAAGCTCGGCCTCGACCCTTTGAACGGTGCTGCGAATGTCGGTATGGTTTGGCGTGGCGTTGACCAACGTTCGTAGTGGCGCAGGCAAAGAATCGGTAATCTCAACGATCACGCCATCCGACCAAACAATCTGCGAACCGTTTGTATCGGTGATAATCACCCTTTTTTCTGAAACGAGATGAGCCCGCAAAAGCTCGGCTGGAGCGATCGCCATATTCGTCGCGAGCGGAGCGCCGAACCCGCGAATGAGCAGCAAAGCCATCGCGCCGATCACTATGAAAATGCCACGTTTCACGTTTGAAATAATGCTAAGACGTTAGGCGAATAAATGCGCATCATGCCTTTCGGGTGAACAACAATCTGCGCGTTACGAAAAACCAAGCGACCGAGATCAAAAATAAGACAACAGCGATCCAATATCCGTCACTAAACGTCATTGATCCCCCTTTGCCATTCGGCATAGGTTGCCCAGAAATCTGATAGTGGCGAGCAGCAAGAGCTACGGAGACGCTCGCGATTAAAAACGCAAATGAAACTACCGACGAGACGCCAGCCTTCAACGAATTTGGTTTCGCACTATTGGTTTCCATGCGTACGCCTGACAGGCAGTTCGGCCACAGCCCCGACTTTGTGTCGGTGAGAATGTAGCCGAAGCAACTGACAACAGAATACCTGTGCCTGTTGGAAATGCCAAGCGCCGCGGCCGTTGGCGAGCGCTGTGGTTAGAGCTCATCTGTGAAGTTGCTGGTCCAACCATGTGATAATAATCAAAAATATAGGACCGCCGGCCAGCAAATACACGGGCAAACACCACGGCCACAGCTTCACCGAAGTAGTCTTACGAGAATAGAACTGAACCAGAAGCGCCAGTACCACAGCCGTCGCGGGCACAGGGAGTGCCCAGATCATTTCGTCGGTTTGAATAAGCCCGGTACTCGTCATGTAGCAAGACATCAAAAATAGCATCGCCCAACCCCCGCCGAGAACCGCAAGTATTAACGCCGAGATAGCAAGTGCTTTTCGATTTTTCGTCATTGGAGTTCACCGTAACAGCAAGGCTCAGCAGCGGCCGCCCGCCGCGTCGTAGCCGTGAGGCGAAGACGGAGCCACAGATTTGAGGATTGGAAACGCAGCGTCAACCCCAGCACCCTCGACCAGAGGTGCGTTGTATAATTTGTTCTGACCCCGTCCGCTGCAGCGCTCTCGTTAGGCTGTTTTAAGTTCACGGCAAACGCGTTCCAAAGAAGCGATGAATGACGGCAGGAAACTCTGGTCACTTTCGAAGCTAAACTCAAGTCGATGACTTCCACCATCGAAAAACTCGAAGTGACCAGCCACGCGAATATGCCCTCGCGATGTTGCGCTGATCGACAGGTGACTACGCTCCCATTGTTGCCGCAGCTCTGCCGTCCCGGACAAATTGCTGTAGAGTTGGCGGACGCGGGACGAAAACTCGTCTAGTCCGTCGAAATAAAAATTAAAGTCGTGAAGGGCGAAACTCCCAGACCGCACGGAAATCCGCCCCCTATATCCAGAGCCGTCCCGAAAGCGCTCAATTTCCTCGATGCGGAAAAAGTGCTGCGGTCCAGATATAAGTTCTATTGCAGTTGCGGCGGTCACGAGCGTTGAAGCCTAACAACTCAGCTCAGCCAGAGCCGCCGGAGCGAGACGTAGCCTAAGTCAGTGACAGTACAATACCCAAACGGCTCGAAATGCCAAGCGCGGCGGCTCTTGGCTGGAGCGCATAGTTAGGACGCCCTGCCGACCCAGATTCGGAGAACCTCAGGGTGCTGGCCGCACGTGTGCTCGATACGCGCACGCCGACCGACAACAAACCACGGACTGCTGCCCGGGCGCAGCCAACTACTGACCCGCTCTCCCTCATCAATCTCGAACATGTGCTCGCCCTCGTACGGTAGAAAGTAGAGCCGAGTAATGCGACCCTCCGAGAACCCGGTCTGCCAAGCTTGGCGCTTCGCATCGAAAACGAGAACCATTTCATCAGCTGAGTCTTCCATGTGTAACAAGCGGCCTAACGATTCAAGCTGAGCCATGCCGGATGCATGATGTCAACCGCGAAGTGGAACTGCCCCCGCAAACCGGCGTTGGCTCCAGCGATGTGGTTAGGCAGGAAATTCATCCCTATGTCAATGTAACCACACAGCCCATAATAATAACAAGAGCCTCAATCATCCCGATAAGCACATAAGCACCGTTCGTCTTGTAATGACGTGCAAGCGCCATTAGCGGAACAAAGGCTAGGATGGTAAAAGCGACCGGAATGACGTCCAGCGTTACATGGTATACGATATCCTCAGCAATCCATTTCGCGCCAATAACGAAACAAAGGCATGCTCCCGCCAGTAAGCCAATTCTTATCATGGTGCTCTGCTGCCTAACTATATGATTAGGTATAACCTTTTTCGAGTACTCTGACAAGTGAACGCCAAAGGCGGCATCTCTTCCCTGGTTCATTAGTTCCGCGAAACTATGGCTCCAATCCTCGTCGCTGCATCACTCGCACAGTAAAACCTCCAAATGTGCGGCCACCTAGCCGATACACCCAGTCAGAAATATCCTCTGGCGAAATGGAAACCCACTTTCCCTTGCTTAGCTCCGGAATCGCGTTGGGATCGCTCGCAAGCGTGCCGACGATCTTTTCATCCTCAAAACCGATGTCCTCCACCCACATGTGTTCAATCGCGTGAGTGATCGGGCTCTCAAAACGTGCCTTTACGAGCGCTCCCTCGATGGCTGGAATCAGTCGGCGCGCATCTTCATCCAGGGCGCGCTGAAACTCCGGCAAACGCCGCTGCGCCTCTTCGATCGCCGCGTTAATTTCCGGATCATCGCCGTCAAATTTATGGGTGTCAGACATACGTCTTTGCCGAACACATAAGCTCAGCGGCGGCGAGCCACTGGCTTGTGGATTGTAAATGCAGCGCCGACTCAGAGTCGGGGTCCGCTGAAGCGCTCTGGTTAGGCAGTCTTTTCATAACGTCGGGACCTGAAATTCATCGCGACCAATGCAATACCGACAATACACAAAACCGAAGATGCAGTCGTGGCAGCGAAGGTATGGGTAACGATGTAGTTCGATTTGGTCGTCTCAACTGGGCCGCGAATGTCTACAACATGGCCGGTGAAAAGATATAGAACTGCTGCGCCAATGATTAGCAAAATTCCGAGCCATCTTCCTAAGATTGCGCGCATACGTTTACCGCCTAACACGTTAGCTCAGCGGCGGCGGCACGTCGCGTCGTAGCCGTTAGGCGAAGACGGAGCCACTGACTCGTGGATTGTAAACGCAGCGTCAACCCCAGCACCCTCGACCAGAGGTGCGTTGTATAATTTGTTCTGAC
>JAICXV010000148.1 GCA_025934545.1 Verrucomicrobiia bacterium | reverse complement strand
GTCGCCCAACGCGCCGGAGTTTCGGTGGCCGATTTAACCGCATATAAGAACGGAACCTTCAGTGAAGCGGTCGCGCGCAAACTCGCGCCAGCGCTCAATCTCGGCGCGGACGCATTGGTTGAACTTGGTAAAAAGGCCTGGTTTCCTGCGCCGCATTCCGTTGATGGGCTCGCCTCATTCAATACTCAATACGAAGACATGACCGTCAATTCCTACGTCGCGTTCGATCCGAAGACAAAAATGGCCGTCGTGTTCGATACGGGTGCGACAGCGAAACCGATGTTGGAGTACGTTAAAACACACAATCTCATCGTTGAATTGATTCTTTTGACTCACACGCACGTTGATCACATCGCCGATTTGAAAACATTAAAGGGCGCCACCAGTGCGGGAGTTTGGGTCGGTGAGAATGAACAATTCGCCGAGGCCCAACCGTTTTCTGCCGGCAAAACTTTTCACGTGAGCGGTTTAAAAATTGAAACGCGCCAAACCAGCGGCCATGCGCGCGGCGGGATTACATATGTCGTTTCCGGTCTCCCTCGAAAAGTTGCCGTTGTTGGCGATGCGCTGTTCGCCTGTTCGATGGGTGGTGGAATGATTTCTTACGAAGAAGCGTTGCGGACGAACCGCAAAGAAATTTTCAGTCTGCCCGATGACACCGTCGTATGTCCGGGTCACGGCCCATTAACAACCGTCGGCGAACAGAAGAAGCACAATCCGTTTTATCCGGAGTTTCAGAAATAATTACGCAACAGACTGGCGCGGCACTTTCTTTACCATCGCGGCGAAGTCATCAATCTCGGCGAGACTTTCGAAGCCGACGTTGAGCACGTCCACGATCCCGGACTGCAGCGCGAACTTGATCGACTCCTGCCGCTTCTCCGGATCGTTGCGCAATTTACCTTCGCCGACGATTTTCATGCCGACCACACCTTTCTTCGCGCCGTGGATTTTTTTGATGATCGGAACAACTTTTTCCACCGGTCCGTCCATGCTCATGCCGTAAGGATTGATTCGCAAATGAACGGAATCCACCCACGGCTCGGCCGCGGCGGTTTCCAAAGCTTCCATCGAATGACACGAAACGCCGTGCGCGCGAATCACGCCCTTCTGTTTCAACTTATCCATGATCTCCATTTGCTTCTTCAAATCCGTATCCCAGCTAACAGCGGTGCAGCAGTGCAGCAGCACAAGATCGATGTAATCTGTGCCGATTTCCTTGAGGAAGCGTTGCACGACAACGTCCGCATCTGGTCGTTCGTTCTCGGGAATACCACCGGGTCGAAACCAAATCTTTGAAAACAAAATGTATCTGTCGCGCGGAATACCTTTCAACGCCGGCACAATATAAGGATGCGATCCGTAAAGATCGGCCAGGTCGTAAACGCGAATTCCGCGGTCGTAAGCGCCGCGAATGAGTTCGCTGAACTTTTCTTTGCCTAATCGCGTCTGGTTCGACTGCCGCTTCGAACCTTTCATGCCCGTGCCAAGACAAAGTCGGCTGACCTTCAGGCCGGTTTCACCCAGGGTCAAACGTTCGTAAGGATCAAAGTAAGGATTCTTCGCACTGGCGAATTCGGCGCCGAGCAGAAGCGCGCCGGCGCCAAGAGCGGATTGTTTGAGGAATGTGCGGCGTGGAAGTTTCATAATCGCGACTCGTGTTCGACTCATGCGACAGTTTCTGTCAGAACGATGCTGCGCGCCTATCCCTAAGTCAAACTGTCAGTCGCGTTAGTCTTCTGAGAACAGATATTCCAAATCCGTCTGCGAAAGGTTTTGCGCGAAGCCCTGTTCACCGAGGACGTCGGCGATGGTCTGGGCTTTGCGTTGTTGGAGGTCCCAGATTTTTTCTTCGACGGTGCCCGGCGCGATCAAGCGATAGGCATTGACCGTCCTAGTCTGACCGATGCGATGGGAACGGTCGATCGCCTGTGCTTCGACGGCTGGGTTCCACCACGGATCGTAAAGAACGACGTAGCTGGCGTTAGTCAAATTAAGACCGGTGCCGGCAGCGCGAAGGCTGAGCAAAAACACACAACCGTTAGCATCGTCCTGGAACGCTTGCGTGACCTGCGAGCGATCTTTGGTTTCGCCGGTCAGGATGTGCGTCCTGATCTGGCGCGTCTGACATTCCTTTTCCAGGATGCGCAGCATCTGGACGAACTGGCTGAAGACGAGAACTTTTTGTTTTTCGGCGAGCAACGGCTCCAGCAATTCAAAAAAAGTATCGGTCTTGCCGGACTCAGAGTCGTTGTTGACGAGCTGCGGATGGCAGCAGATTTGGCGCAGACGCGTGAGCGCGGCGAGGACATGAATGGTGCTGCGGCCAAGGCCCTTCTCGTTGACGGCATCCATGACCTGCTCGCGGCTGCGGCGAAGTTCGGCGAGATAAAGTTTGCGCTGGGCTTCGCCCAGTTCGCAGTCGCGGCGTTGCTCGATGCGGTCGGGCAAATCGGCGGCGACTTCTTTTTTCAAGCGGCGCAACAGCAACGGACGAAGTTTCGAAGCGAGCCGGCGGCGAGCGATGCGTTGTTCGTCGGCGGCGTTTTCGCCTTTGGGCTCGTATTTTTCGGAAAACTTTTGCTGATTGCCGAGGTAACCCGGCTGGACGAAATCGACAATACTCCAGAGATCGAGCAACCGGTTTTCCAGCGGCGTGCCGGTGAGGGCGAGGCGTTGGTCGGAAGGAAGTTGTTTAACGGATAAAGTGATTTGCGCGTCGGGATTTTTGATGAACTGCGCTTCATCCAACACAACCGCGCGGAATGAGAATTTTTGCAGCGCTTCCAAATCGCGCCGCAACAGCGCGTAATTGGTGACAATCAAATCATATTCGGGAATTTGATTGCGCAAGTTATGTCGGGCCGCGCCGCTCTCGAGAACCAGGACTTTCATCTGTGGCGTGAAACGGTTCGCTTCACGGCGCCAGTTGTGCAAAACGGATGCCGGGCAGATGACAAGCGCGGGTTTTTTCTCTTTTTGCTGTGTGCGCGACCATTCCAACCACGTCAACGTTTGCAACGTTTTGCCCAAACCCATGTCGTCGGCGAGAATGCCACCCAGCTTGTGACGGCTGAGATGACACAGGAAATTGAAACCTTCCTTTTGATAAGGACGCATTTCCGCGCGCAAGCCCGGCGGTAAATCTGTTTCGGGAATTCCGCTGAATTCGGCGAGGCTGCGGCGAAGTGCCTGTGCTTCCGGAGTGTCACCGAATTTTCGCAGTCCGGTTTCATCCAGATGCGCCGCTTGTTCGAAGCCGAGTTTTTGCGGCACAGTAAAAAGCCCGTCGACACCCAGGTCAGCCATCGCTTCATGCGCGGCCTGGACAGCAGCGGCATCGAGCTCGACCCAACCAGCGTCGGGCAGTTTGATAAACCGGCCGGTCGCACTGGCGAGCCGTTGCAGGTCGGCGGGACTCAACCGCATGCCTTCTGCTTCCCATTCTGCGGAAATTGAAAACCAATCGATGCCGCTGCCTTTGACCAACAATTTCGGGCGCAGTGCTCGCGGAGCGAGGAACAGACGGTGAAACGGAGGATTGCCAAGGTAGTCAGCCTGGTCGGGTTTGGTCGGCCATGCATTGGCCAAAACCTGCAGCGAATTTTCATTGGCATCGCCAACCCACAGGCCGGGCTCAGGTGTAAACCAGTCCAATCGGCGCAACCAATAAACAGCCGGGTCCAGGCGCGGGTCGTCGAGGATTTCCGGTTTACTGTCCAGTTTGACGCGTTCGTTGTCTTGCGCCCAATCGTGACCATTCCAATGCCATTGCGATTGATCGCGCTCGCTTTGCGCGAGAAGCCGCAGGCGGACGACGTTGTCTTCCAGTTCAAAAGTGAAACGCGGTTTAGCTTTGTGAACCACGCATAATTGTTCCCAATCGACTCCGTCGTTGGATTCCGTTTTACGGAGTTTCGTTAAAAGGCGTCGGCTCAATTTGCTGACGGCAAGACCGCCTTTGCCCGCCCAGGCATTCAATAAATCGGCGGGCGGCGCGGCGCGAAGCAGATAGAACGTATCGTTGATCAACGCGATCGGAGGCTGGCCACCGAAAAATTTTGCCGCGTTCAGCGGATGTGCGTCGCCATTTGGTAAAACGAGTCGATGAGTAAAAGTCAGTTCGTCGTCGATGGTTTCGAGATGCGGTTTCAGTTCGGCGAGGTTGCCCTGGAAGTTAACCGCTGAATGGACCCCGGCCATTTGCAGCCGCGATTTGTCGCCCCAACGGACAAGCCATTGCAACAGATCGAGACCGGTCAAAATAAATTTGTCCCACAATCCTTCCGGATCCGCGTGCGTTTCGGCCAGCCATTGAATGAATTCCCAATCTAGCGGCGGAAATAGTTCCTGTTCGTGGGCGGCGCGCGTCGTTAGGTCAACCACTTCGCCGAGCGTTTTTATTTTCTCACCTGTGCGCTGGCGAAAAATATGGAACGTAACGGATAAACCATGCAGCGACGGCTGTTCGGCCAGGGCCACCGGTTCGCACACAACCCGCAGGGCGGCGCGCGGTGAATCGAGGTGCGTATGGGTTGGCGGATATAGCCAATGCTCCAATTGATCGACCAATTTTTTCTCTTCTTCCGCCGCTTCAATTTCCGCGAACCGCGCAAGATTTGCGTGCGGCTGCAATTCGGTCGGCAGCGGACGATTGGCCCGCAGAAATAAGATAGCGGTTTCTTCGAGTCGCTTCTGCCCCTGGGTCGACATCAAACGCGGCCACCAATCCTGGCCGGAAAAGTCCTTCCGCGATAGCTGCAGTTTGGTGAAATAATCTTCCAGTAGTAGCCATGCTCGTTGCGAGTCGGAGCAATCGGCGAAAATCTTTAGTATATCAGTGCGCTCCTGCACGGCCGCCTTGGAATCGGCCAGTTCCCGGCGCAAATCTGCCTGGGCCCCGTATGTCTTGGCCAACACAGTATGATGCGCATCATACTTCGTCGTGTTTCCCGACCGGCTGATAAAACCGGTTTTTGGAACGCTTTTTGACATGGTTGGTTGGGGCCGAGCTAAAGGCGTAATATCTCGTCACACTCTGGGCGGAAGGTCAATTCCAAAAGCCAACAAACTGGGCATAACTTATGAACAATTCTTCACAAACTATTCACGAATAGCCCACTAACGGATGTCCCCTGCCCACGATGACGGTGGCAAACCGTGGCTCCTTCACGGATTCCTTACGCGTGATCTGGCGACTGAAGCAATCCCCGATAAAAAATCGCCGCGAGTTTGCGCATTGCCACGCTAGTGCGAGGCGGAATGTTGCGATATGCCCTTTAACGAATTTGTCCTTGTGGCCGAAGATGATGAAAGTCAGGCGTTTTTCTACAGGCGCTCCTTCGCCCAAATCGGACTTAATGATTTCTTCATCGTTCGTGACGGAGAAGAAGCCATCGACTACCTGGAAGGGTGCAACAAATTCCAGAACCGCGACGAGTTTCCTTTCCCCGACTGGCTGCTCCTCGATTTGAAGATGCCGCGCAAAACCGGCCTTGAGGTTCTCGAATGGGTCAAAGGCCATGCTACCTGTCGCGTGGTGCCAACTGTTATGTTGTCGGCATCATCACAAGACGAGGACGTCCGCCGCGCCTACGACCTTGGCATCAATGCCTTCTTTGAAAAACCGCGCACGCTCGAGGAACTCACGCGCGTATTGCGATTGATCAAAGCTTTTTGGGAGACGGCCCAACGTCCCCGTCTGGATCGCACTCACAAATGCTCACGGTGACGGGCCGGAGGCTCGTCTGCATCGGCACTTTCTCTGAGCTGGAAAAACAGGTTGCCGCTGCGCTTTTTGCACGGAGATTGGCGGTGGAAACACTCCGGCGATGACTCGGGCCAATCCATCGCTGGCAACGGTCATGTTTAGCTGGAGTTTTCCGTCGTCTACAACGGGGCCGGCGCTGACTCGCAGGAGAATCCACGCGCCGGCCTCGATTTCTTGAGCACATTACTGTCTTTTGTCGGTATCCGTCCTACACCTGAATTGGAGTCTTTGCTGCCAGAAACCGTTCGCATCAGGGTCTTCCCCGATGGTATAAATGGAACCGTTCCAATGCGTCCCGGCTCGGTCGAAGGCGCAGAGGGCAAAAAGTTCGGACGTCGAATGTGAAGTTATGTTCAACACGTCGAGTGTTGCCAGTATGAGCTCGGATGCCTCACAGCAGAGCGAGCACGATGCATTGCAAGTTCAGGCAATGCATCTC
>JAICXV010000244.1 GCA_025934545.1 Verrucomicrobiia bacterium | reverse complement strand
GTTGTCCCAGGGCCGATCAGCATTGTAGCGCAGCCACAAAATGTGAATGCGTTCCGAAACGACCGGGCGACAATTTCTGTCAGTGCGACAGGAGGTGGCTTGTGCTACCAGTGGCTTAAAAATGGCGTGCCGGTCGCTGGCGCGACGGACTCTGCATTTGTGCTGGGTTCCGCACAGTTCTCCGACGCGGGCAGTTACAGCGTAGTCATTACGAATCTCACTTTTGCAATCAGCAGCGGAACGGCAGTACTTGCTGTTTCGACGGATAGCACACCTCCGACATTGAATTTTTCGAGTCCGATTGGCGGCGCGAAGGTTACTTCAACAGCGGTTCTGGTGAAAGGCACTTGTGGTGATAATGATCGCATCGCCCAACTCGTCTGTGGTCTCAGTACGGACAAAGCGCTTTTGCCGCCGTCCACAACGAACGGCTGGAAAAACTGGTCGACCACAGTCGTCCTCGCGCCAGGCGCGAATACGATTTTGGCGCGCGCCGTTGATCCAACAGGCAATGCGGTTTCTAAAACTCTCCAGGTTTTTTATTCAAGCACTGCATCCCTTGTCGTGCTGAGCAACGGGCTGGGTTCGTGTTCATTGAATTTTGACTATTCAAAGCTCCAGATTGGTCGTAACTACACGATTAACGCTATCCCGGGACCCAACTGGCTTGTCGGAAGTTGGTCTAACGCCATCGGCGGGCTGTTCTCGACCAATTTCACATACCTGGCAAATTCGCCATCGCTCACGTTCACGATGAAGCCGTATCTGGTGCTGCAAGCGAACTTTGTCACCAACCAATTTCCAGTGGCCAATGGTCCTTATGCTGGCGTCTTCTACGATGGTCTGGCGCCGGGGCCGCAAAACTCCGGGCTGTTCAATGTGACCGTCTCCGGTGCCGGCATTTTCACGGGCAAAATTTTGCAAGGCACCACAACGTCGCGCTTCGCCGGGAAGTTCGACAGTTTTGGGCACGCGGAAACCAACGTGATGCCGCTGAACGCCGAACTGGATATGCAAATCAATTTCGGCTCATTCCCGCGTACCATTCAGTGTTCGTTAAGCAACGCGAACCTTGCGCTGACATTTAATGCCGTCGCGGCGCCGTATAACTCGAGCTTTCCGGCGACTGGTTTAGCAGGCAGTTACACAGCGGCGCTGAATCGAAGCAACGCGCCGTCGACTGAAGGCAACGGATTTGCGCTGGTCACTAATTCGCCGAAGGGGATAGTAACGATTCGTCCGACGAGTTCGTTGCCGGATGGAACGAAGTTGTCCGAACAAACTGTGCTGACCGAAGATGGACGTGCTCCAATGTATGTTTCGCTTTACCAAAATAGGGGCGCACTGGTCGGATGGTTGAATTTCAGCAACGGTGCGGCGCGCAACTTTGCCGGCGATCTGACGTGGATCAAGCCGGCCGTTCCCGGTAGCCCTCTATTTTCGGGCGGCATTACATCACCGGTTAAAGTCGTGGGGGCATTCTATCAACGACCGCCCACAGGCGTATCGCCACTCGACGCGTCGGATTTCAATTTTGATATGTCCGGCGGAGATCTGAGTTCACCGCTGTCGGTGAATATGATGCTTCACACCAACAACTTCAGCGTCGCGCCGGCGAGCATTTACAAACCGACATTGCAAATCGACCCGACCACGGGCGAATTGAAAGGCAGCATGTCGATCAACGGAGTTTCACATGCAGTGCACGGTGCAGTTTTTCAAAATAGGACGAATGGTTCAGGGTTCTTCATCACTCCATCGCAAACGGGATCGGTCAAATTGAGTCCTCAATAAATTCGTTGCGCCTGATCTTTCACGTAGCGAAATAAGCCGATTAAGAACTGGCTATCGCGGACTTTCGGCCTCAAGGTTAGCTGTGAAGAAAATTATCTCTCATTTGTTGACGCTGCAAACTTTGCCTGTGCAAACGCCGGGTAAAGACTCCCCCGAGGCGCAGGCATTGCGTGAACAGATTCCTGCTCACATGCTGGATCGGTTCGATGCATTTGCGTTGCGCGGAAAAAAAGCCGTGGCTCTGGTCCAAAATGGCGTCTGTAAAGGCTGCCAGATCCAGGTCCCGCTTAACGTGGTCCACTCATTGATCACGGGCGTCAATACCGTGACTTGTGGCAATTGCGGTCGTTATCTTTTTTTACGCGACGAGGACGCGGTTGCGTTTCGAGATCGTAATGTGACGGCGGTTAGTGTTCCCAAGCCGAAAGTTCCGAAACTGGCAGTGAAATCCATTCGACCCCGGTCTAACAAACCGCGAAAAGCGACCTCGGCTGTTGCCGAATAAGTTGGAAGTCGCCGAAAAATCGTCTTTGTTTTACAAGACGCAAGCGCTTCATTTGGGCGTTCGGTAGTTCGATGGGCGTTTGTCTAATTTTGCGACTTCGATGGAAAGCGGCGCGCGGGTCCATTGATTGAGAACATTGCCGTTGGCGTCGAGGAATTTGCCGTGCATTTCGGTTGGAGTTAATTCGATGCTGAGGAATCCTAAGGTGGACCGGTAGAACGGGCCGTAGTCTTTATATTTTTGAGCTCGCAATTTGCCGGCAGCACCGCTGATAAGGAACAGGGTTTGCGAGCCTGCCGGTTCGTTTCGCTGCAGGTCGTGATCGTGGCCGGTGATGTAGGCGTCTACTTTGTATTGGTTAAAGACGGGTAAGAGTTTTTTGCGCATCGCGAGGATGTTTGCATCGTGGCCGTGTCCGCCATTGGAAAAGATGGGATGATGAGCGACAACGAATTTCCAGCGAGCGGTCGAAGCGCTGAGTTGCTCGCGCAACCAGGTAAGTTGTTTGTCGCCCATCTTCTTGTCGCTATATTTTTCGATGTGGGAGTCGCCATCCCACAACGCGCTGTCGATCATGAAGAAGTCGGCTTGCACGGTGTCGATGGAGAAACTGCGCTTGTAAAAATGGCCATCCATCTGCCAGCGGCTTTTGGGATTGGCGCGCGAGTAAGCGATTTCTGCATCTGGAGAGTCGGTTTTCCAATCGTGGTTTCCCAGAACGGCAATGAACGGCACGGGCAAACGTTTCGCATCGTACATGTCTTCAAATTTCGTCTTCCATTGCGGATCGAGAACGGTGGCGATGCCTTCGGGATAAAAATTGTCGCCGAGCACGAGGACGAAATTCAGGGGCGAACCGGATTGGGTTTGTTGGGCGTATTTGGCCATCGCTTCGGCGACAGACTTTTGCATCGCCGTTCCACTCCCGGCATCGCCGATAGCAAGGAAATGGAGCGTGGCGGCATGCAGGGTGGTTTGGAGCAGCAGCGCTGAGCCGAGGGTTACGAAGGCCTTCGAATAGGCTTTAAAATTCTGGATGTGTTTCATCGTGCTTCGATTTGTTGCCGTGGTTTGACGTTGGGCGACGGAGTGTTATTGCGGAAAAATGAATTTCAGATTTGAACCAGAAAGACGACGCAGCGCGATCATCCCTACCATGAACAGTGTGGTGACCAGTTAAGTACGTGGATTGAAGTGTGAGGTGCGGGCGAGTTGTTCCCATAACTCTTTTTCTTTTGCATTCAATTCTTTCGGAACTTGAATGCGGGCGATGACGTAGAGGTCGCCGGCTTCGGCATCGCCACGGGCGGGCAGGCCTCGACCGCGGATGCGGAGGCGTTGGCCGTTTTGTGTGCCCGGCGGGATTTTAATATTCACGGAGCCGTTGAGTGTTGGAACGGTGACGTTTGTTCCGAGCGCGGCCTCCCATGGGGCGAGGTCAGTGTCGTGATAGAGGTCGGCGCCTTCGACGCGAAAGTCTGGATGACTGGCGAGGCGGACGCGCAAGAAGAGGTCGCCGGAAGGTGCACCGCCAGCACCGGGTTCGCCCTGGCCGGGGACGCGAAGGGTTTGGCCATCGCGGACGCCGGCGGGAATTTTTACTTTGAAGGTTTGGATTTTTTCGCCACGTGGACCGCTTCGGCGTAAGGTGATGGAGCGGACGGCTCCGCTCGTCGCTTCTTCGAGTGGCACCATCAGGTCGGCTTCGACGTCCTGGCCTTGTTCGGCTTGCGTTTGTGCTCCGCCAAAACCGCCGCGGCCACCCGGGGCACCACCACGCATTCCACCGCCAAAGAATTGTTCGAAGAAGTCGCTGAAGCCAGTGCCGCCGAATTGGAAATCTTCTTCGCCACCGCCGGGCGCGCCGCCGTGCCATGTATAGGTGCGATAGGCCTGGCCGCCGCCACCGCCGGGCGGAGGACGGAAGCCGCCGTTTTTCCAATCGGCGCCGAGGGTGTCGTATTTCTTGCGTTTGTCGGCGTCGCCGAGGACTTCGTAGGCTTCGTTGATTTCCTTAAATTTTTCCTCTGCGTTCTTTTTGTCCTTGGCGACGTCGGGATGATATTCGCGGGCCAGTTTGCGGAAAGCCTTGCGGATGTCGTCGGAACTGGCGGTTCGGGCGACGCCTAGCGTTTTATAATAATCTTTGAACTCAACTGCCATAGGTAACGTTGTCGAATGATTGGCTTAACATCATGCCTATGAACGCGCGACTACAAAGTTTGCATTCACACCTACGTTAATTTGGCGCAACCAGAAATCAACGGGCGAACCGGACGACGGAAGCTTCCCTGTATGGACATTGGCGGGCGCAGGCTGTATAGGAAACCCCTACAAGGCTGAGCCGTTGATCAGATAAATTGAGTTTTTAGCAACTCGGCCCGTCCAAATAACTTATGGCGAACACTGAAAACATGGGGCGACCGCCGGGAATTCCCGGTAGCGCTCCGGTTCCGTCCGGGAAACGGCGGTTTCCCGTCCTGGCGGTCATTATTGTAATAGTCGTCATCGTCATCGGAGTGATTGTGTGGCGAGTGCTCACAGGATCCGGCGCATCAAAATCGCAGGGTGGTTCAATGCGAGGCGGAAACAGCGGGCCGGTTCCGGTCGTCATCGGGACAGTGGCGCAAAACAATGTTCCCGTTTATCTGGATGGCATCGGAACGGTGCAGGCATTCAATACGGTAACGGTGCGCAGCCGCGTTGATGGGCAGTTAATGAAGCTTGGTTTTGAAGAAGGGCAAGACGTCAAGGCCGGCGATCTGATTGCGCAGATCGATCC
>JAICXV010000575.1 GCA_025934545.1 Verrucomicrobiia bacterium | reverse complement strand
GACATCGTTACCATGGCCAAAGGCATCGGCAACGGCTGCCCGCTCGCGGCAGTTGTGACCACTCCGAAAATCGCCGAAGTGCTCACCAAACGAATTCACTTCAACACCTTCGGCGGCAACCCCGTCGTTTGCGCAATGGGCAAAGCAACACTCGAAGTCATCGAAAAAGAAAAACTGCAGGAAAACTCCCTCAACATCGGCAACTACATCCTGGCTGGCCTTGCCAAACTACAGCAGAAACACAACATCATCGGCGATGTCCGCGGCAAAGGTTTGATGCTCGCCGTCGAAATGGTCAAAGATCGCAAGACCAAAGAACCTGCTTCAGCAGAATGCGGTGCGGTTGTCGAACGCGCCAAAGACCTGGGTTTGCTGTTGGGTAAAGGCGGTCTGTGGGGCCACACCATTCGCTTTGCCCCGCCGATGTGCATCACCAAAGCCGACGCCGACTTCCTGTTGGAAGTCCTCGACCTGTCGCTGGCCACCGCCTAACCAAAATTAACTCAGTCAGAGCGGACAGCGCCCCCAAGCGCTGTCCGCTTTTTTGAGACATGAAACATCATCGGCTCACGCCATCGCTAGTGCTGACATTCCTCGTCTCAACGTTGGCACATGCTCAACACCTTCCCCCAACGCCAAAACATCCAATCACCAACACCTATTGGGGCACCGAAGTCGTCGACGACTATCAATGGCTCGAAAACTTCGACGACCCCAAAGTCAAAGCGTGGAACGCCGCCGAAAACAATTTAACGCGCGCCTACCTCGATAAACTTTCAACACGCCCACGCATCGCGGACCGTTTAAAGCAATTATATGCCGCAACCTCGGCCAGCTATTACGGATTGGACTATAGGAGGGGCGTCTTCTTCGCGATGAAGTTCAAGCCGCCGGCTCAACAGCCGTGGATCATCACACTCAAATCTCTCGATGACACAAATTCCGAACACGTTGTCCTTGATCCAAATAAACTGAATCCAAAAGGAACCACCGCCATCGATTTCGCCGCCGCGTCGCACGATGGAAAGAAGGTTGCCGTTAGCCTGTCGGAAAACGGCAGCGAGGACGGCACCTTATTCATTTACGACGTCGCCACGGGCAAGCCGTTGCCAGATAAAATTCCACGCGTCCAATATCCGACCGGTGGAGGAAGCGTCGCATGGAATTCCGACGATACCGGCGTCTATTACACTCGTTATCCCCACTCCGGCGAACGGTCGGCGGACGACTTGAATTTTTATCAGCAAATTTATTTTCATCAACTCGGCACATCCGTCGAGACCGACACTTATTCACTCGGCAAAACTTTTCCGCGCATTGCAGAGGTTGATTTGACTGCACAGCGCGAAGGTCACTATCTGCTCGCGACTGTCGCCAATGGCGATGGCGGCGATTATGCGCATTATTTGCTGCCGATGACTGGGACGCACCGCCAGTGGATTCAGCTCACTAAATTCACCGACCGAATAAGAACGGTCGAGTTCGGCCGCGACGAAGCACTCTATCTACTTTCTCGCGAGGACGCTCCGCGCGGGAAAATCTTGCGCGTGCCATTGGACCGCTTGATCTCAAATGCAATGGATGGTCAAAGCTTCGTGACAACGGTCGCGACGACCAAAGTCATCGTGCCAGAAAGCGACGCAGTGATTCAAGGATACGCCCCATCGGTTAATGGCGTGTACGTCCAGGACCTCGTCGGCGGTCCATCACAGGTCCGATTCTTCGACCTCAAAACCAAATCGCACAAAATCATCCCGATCAAACCCGTCTCCGCCGTCCAACAAATCTTGTCGCCAGAAGGCGACGAACTTTTCTTTGTAAATACCACGTTCGTCGAACCGTTCGTCTGGATGCGCTATGATCCCAAATCCGGCCAATCCAAACCGACCGCCCTTGCCGGCACTTCGCCGGCCAACTTCAGCGACATGGAAGTGGTTCGAGAATTTGCAACGTCGAAAGACGGGACAAAAATCCCGATGAACATCATCCGGCGCAAGGGAACAAAATTGGACCACAACAATCCCACCCTGCTCTACGGCTACGGCGGATACGGAGTCAGCCTGTCGCCAAGTTTCAAAGTGGATCGCCGGATTTGGTTCGACCACGGCGGCATCTATGTCGTGGCAAACCTTCGCGGCGGAGGCGAGTTCGGCGAACAATGGCATAAGGCCGGAAATCTCACGAAAAAACAGAACGTCTTCGACGACTTTGCCGCCTGTGCCGAATACCTTCTTCACACCGGCTACTCCCGCCACGATAAATTCGCCGTCGAAGGCGCCAGTAACGGCGGCTTGTTGATGGGAGCGTTCCTGACCCAACATCCCGACCTTCCACGCGCCGTCGTGTCGCACGTCGGCATTTACGATTCTCTACGCACCGAATTGGAACCCAACGGCGCATTCAACGTCACCGAATTTGGCACCGTCAAAAACGCAGAGCAGTTTCGCGCGCTCTACGCATATTCCCCGTATCATCACGTGACCAACGGCGTCAGTTACCCTGCGGTGTTGTTGTTGACCGGCGATCACGATGGCCGCGTCAATCCATACAATTCGCGCAAAATGGCCGCCCGCCTGCAGGCCGCAAACAAATCGAAACATCCGATTCTCTTACGTACGACCTCTAACGCCGGTCACGGCATCGGCACCGCCCTCGACGAACGCATCGCCGAGCAAGCCGATGTCTATGCCTTCCTGTTCGATCAGCTTGGGATGAAGTAACTGTGATTGCGGCGTCAATCGCTGCTCGTTCTGCGTTAACCGTTTTTTTCGGCAGGTACAACAAGAAGGCCGAGGCTGCCGCATGCAGGCATGCGCAACTACTCGGCATTCGAAATTCTGGAGAACCGACTAATCGTCAGCGTGCCGTGCCTGGAGCATGGCAGT
>JAICXV010000390.1 GCA_025934545.1 Verrucomicrobiia bacterium | reverse complement strand
GTGTGGATCGACGAAACCTACATTGAATACACGGGAGCGAATCAATCTCTCGAAACCTTCGCTGCCCATTCCGAAAACATTATCATTTGCAAATCGATGTCCAAAGTTTACGCGTTGAGCGGAGCTCGCGCCGCCTACCTTTGCGCGCCGCCGCATCTACTCGAAGAACTCCGCTCCATCACGCCCCCCTGGGCCGTCAGTCTGCTTGGCCAGGTTGCGGCCGTCAACGCACTCAACGATCCCGACTATTACAGCGCGCGCTATGCCGAAACGCATCAATTACGCGCAACGCTGGCGCGAGAACTCGAGTCGCTTGGCTTGGATGTTGTGCCCGGCGTCGCTAACTATCTGCTGTGCCATTTGCCGCCGGATGGGCCAACTGCTGCAGAAGTTGTCGCCTTGTGTCGAAAGCACAACATCTTTCTGCGCGACGCATCGCCAATGGGAACACATCTTGGCGACCGCGCATTGCGCATCGCAGTTAAGGACGTCGAAACCAACCGAAAAATTATCGCCACCCTTCAACAGGTGATAGGTTAGGCAGAGGGACACGCTTTGCGTCATGGAGTGCGCCGGGATCCGGCGCTTTCGCTTTTTGTAACCCGCTTTGACGATGGGAACGCGCCGGATCGCGGCGCACTCCAAAAGCTTCGCTGATTTGTCGATTACGCCTTGGCCTGCGCCGGCACATCTTCAATCTTCGCGTTCTGCACGAGAAGCTCGACAACTTTCTCCGTCAAAATCTGCGAATAAATATCCTGCAATCGATCCGCCTTTTCGAGGTCCTTCACCAATTTCTCGACCGGCATCTGATATTGCGCGGCCATCGCTTGCAGGCGACCGGCGATTTCCATCTGTTCGACGCGCACGCCTTCTTTGGCCGCGATTTTTTGGAAGATGAACGACGCCTTCACGCGTTCTTTAGCCATAGCGTTGGCGTTCTTGTAAATATCGTCTTTCTTGGCTTCGAGCGCCTCTTTAGGAACGCCGCGCTGCTGATTTTCGCTGACCAGATTATAAACAATCGAGCGCGTCTCATGTTGCACGATAGTTTCCGGCAACTCGCAATTCACCTGTTTCAACAACGCTTCCGTCACCTGATTGCGAATGTTACGGCTCTGTTTGTTATTAAATTCATTTTGCAAATCCGCGCGGACGCCTTCGCGCAATTTGTCCATGTTTTCGGCGCCATATTGTTTGGCAAACGCCTCATCGAGCGCCGGTAGAACTTTTTCCTTCACTTCAACCAGCTCGACTTCGTAAGTCCCTTTTTTGCCGGAGAGCGGCGCCGAAACAAAATCAGTCGGGAAATCGACATTCACCGTCCGCTTCTCGCCGGGATTCATGCCAATCAATTGGTCCGCGAAACCGGGGATAAACGAATTCTCCTTCACCTCGACCCAGAACGCTTTTTGCTCCGTCAAACCGCGCGCCGTCGGCGCAATCTCCGTCAACGGCTTGCCGTCGCTGAAGCCCTTGTAGTTAACGACCGCGAAATCGCCTTTTTGCAGCGGACGCGTTTGCGTCTTAAAATCGCCGACACGATCCTGCAACATCTTGATCGCATTATCTACTTCCGCATCCGTCACCGTGCCTTGCTCGCGTTTGGCCGGCAGCCCTTTATATTCCGGTAATTCAAAATCTGGCGCCGTTTCAATCGTCGCGGCAAACTGCAGCGGTTGACCTTTGGAAAACTGAATCTCCTCAACATCAGGCGTGCCGACAACCGTCAGCTTCTCATTCTTGACCGCCGTGTGATACGAGTTGCTGATGAGCTTGCGTTTGACCTCGTCCTGGATGTCCGCTTCATATTTCTTGAGCACCATATCCTTCGGCGCTTTGCCGGGACGAAAGCCGGGCAGACGCGCGTGCTTCTGAAAATCCTTGGCGACTTCATCAAAAGCCTCGTCAACCTTCTGCACTTCAATTTCCACCCGAAGCAACTTCTTGCACGGCCCCAAATTCTCAACAGTAACGTTCACAAATTGACCTTTCTTTCACGTCTCAAGCATTAAGGTAGGGACGATCGCGCCGCGTCGTCCTCTTGTCTTGTCTCGACAATACCTCGAATCCCTCAAAACGAGTTGGCAAAGCTAAGTATTGCATCGTTTTGCGTCAATGCGAAACCGGAGTGCTAGAAGCGACAACGGGTGGTTCTGCCAACGTTTGAAGTTTTTCGCGCATGAGCAGATACCTACCCAATGCATTAAACACTTCAATCGCATCTGAGGAAACGCGGAGATTAACATCTAAAAGAACGACTCCTTTAACACTGAATACGCTCTTGTAATATATGCAACAATTTTTTTATAATAGATTTATATAAATGTGATAACGACTTAATTATCGACTTAAAATGAAGCAGAAAGAATCTCGATTTGACCAGTTTTACGCTATGGAACCGCTCCTGCCCGCGTACCAAACAGCGGCCTTGGCTGACCTCGTTTCCGAAATTCTTTTCAAGGCCGGCGAACTCTCCGCCCAAATTCCATCGCCCTTGGTTCGCGACCGCATTGCCGAGTTGGTCCGTGAGATGAACAGCTATTATTCCAATCTGATCGAAGGCCATAAGACTCTTCCCCGCGACATTGAGCGCGCGATGAAACAAGATTTTTCGGCAGACCCGGACAAGCGCGCCAATCAACAACTCAACCGCGCCCATATCGAAGTCGAAAAACTCATGGTTTCTCGCTTGCGCGCCGAGCCTGACCTTTCCATCCACTCCGCCGATTTCCTTTGTTGGCTGCACCGCGAATTTTATTCACGCCTTCCCGAAGAACTGCACTACAGCAAAGATCGTCGCGAAAAACGCTATCGCATCGAACCCGGCGCATTGCGAACGTTTGAAGTCGAAGTTGGCCGTCACCAACCGCCGCTTCACGAGTCATTACCGAAACTCCTCGCGCGCTTCGCAGAATTTTACGCCAGCAAATCCATCCTTGCCACCGACCAACTCGTCGCCCTTGCCGCCGCCCATCACCGCCTCGCCTGGATTCACCCCTTCGGCGACGGCAACGGCCGTGTCACCCGCCTCTTCTCACACGCATGGGTCGTCCGCTGCGAACTCGACAGCTTCGGCCTTTGGACGCTCTCGCGCGGCCTCGCTCGCACCCGCAAAGAATACTACGAACAACTCAGCAACGCCGATCAACCCCGCTGGAACGACCTCGACGGTCGCGGAAACCTTTCTGACCGCGCGTTCGGCGATTTCTGCGTCTTCCTGCTCAAAACCATGCTCGACCAAATCCAATTCATGGCGGGACTCCTTCAACTCGAAAAACTCAAAACTCGCATCGAGCGCTACGTCCATTTCGAACTCCTCTACCTCAAAACCCGCACTCGCGATCGCCTTAGTCGCCTCCTTAAAGCTGCCCTCATCGAAGGCCAGATAGATCGCGGCAGCGTTCCGGAAATCGTCGGTCTTAGCGGCACCCCCGCCCGCGAAATCATTCGTATCGCCATCAAAGAGGAGCTTGTGCAATCACCAACCGAACGCGGCCCGCTCTCCTTGGTCTTCTCCGCCAAAACTATTGAAAGCTACTTCCCCCAACTCTACCAGGACCTGCCCACATCCTGACCCGAATTGCCAGCCCGCCTTTGCTGCCGTCGCGAGATATCATTCATCAAATAGAACCAACCTCGCTCCTCCGCGGCACCGCACGGAAAATCGGCTCACCCCTCAGTTTCTTCTCTCGTTGACAGACAACTGCTCCATATTAAACTACTTCACTACTGCTTCGGTAGGAATATAATTTTAAATCTGAACCATGAGCTTGAGATATGACCACACCAAAAACACCAACGACCTCGACACGCTGCGCGTGCTCTCGTGTTTTTGCGATTTTGGTTGCCCGTCCTGCGTTTAAATCAACTCTCCCTTCCAACTTCGAATTCGTTTCGGATTTCGAGCTTCG
>JAICXV010000329.1 GCA_025934545.1 Verrucomicrobiia bacterium | reverse complement strand
GTTCGTATTGTTTGCCGCCAACCATCGCTGGGGCATCGGCTCGGACGGCGTGAAACATTTCGCCGTCGGCCCACAAGGTTGTTTTGCCGGCGGCCGGCGCCTGGTTTTGCTGGACCAAAACGGTGTTGTGCGCGGCGGTCATGGTGTACCAATGGGCTCGCGGCGTCAGCCAGCCGCCAAATTGGACGGGCGGATAGCCGAAGTCGGGCAACAAATCCAAGCCGTGCGCAAACAATCCCAATGTCATTCCATCGAAATGGCCGTGAGCACCCCCGGAATCGTAATCGAGCCACAGAGCGCGCGCATTTTTGCCTTTGCCGGAGCGGAGGATGGCAAGGTGCCATGCTTCTTTGTTGATGCTGCCAAGCTTCAGCTCTTCGCCCTCGGCGTGAATGACTTTCCGTATTGCGGTTTGGAATTGTGGCGGGTCGTCGGCAAATAAATCGCGAGGAAGGTTTGTGGTCGCGCGATCGTTTTCGCGGTAGAGAATCTGCACGTAGGCGGGATCACGCGTCTCCTCGTACAAACGCCAAAAGAAGGAATACATGGACGGCGCAAGAACGTCGACCTGGGCCTTGTCGAAGTTTGCGCCGACGTAATGTCTGGTTGGTTTCGCAAAACCGCTGCAATCGCCGGAGCGCGGGTAATAACTATCCAGACAAAACGTGTCGATGTGAAACCGCCAGGTATTCGTCAGAGTCGGAACTCGCCCGATGAGATTGTGCAAAAATGTCGGGTCGGCCCGGCAGTATTGCTCAAGGAAACTCGCCAGCCCCGCGATCGTGAATGAAGTGTATCCCGACAATCCTTTTTCGCCGGTGACGCCGTCGACGGCGGATGCTTGCTTCGCGAAACGATCGATCATTGCTTCGACTTCGCTCCGGTTGTCGGGCCATGCGAGGACCGTTTTGATCGTCGCAAGCGTCATTTCGGCCCGCGGAAAATTGCTGTGGACGCGTTCGGGATGCAGTAACGGATGGTGCAACAAACCGTTTTCGATGTTGCGCCGTTTTGTTTCATCGCGAAATCCGTCAAAGATTTGGTCATACGCTAAGGCGAGCTCCCGCGTTTCTTCGCACGCATCGTGCCATACAGAAATATAGCCGTTATAAGGACGCGCTTCGTAAACGAGGCCTTGAGCCGCGTAGTCGAAGCTGGGATAAAAATCGGCGAGACGATCGAGAAGGATGCCGGCTTTGTGAGCATAAACTTCATCGCCGGTGAGGACGTAAGCGCGAGCCATGGCGCGCGTGCCGTTAAAGATGAGTTGTTTGAATTGGCCGTAGATTTCGTACGCGCCCATAAAACGCCAACGATGGCCATCGGCGACGTAGCCTTCGCCATCATCAACCCCAAACATGTGCAGCGGATCCGTTGCATCAGGATGCTCGGTGTTGAACAGCAATGAACGGTCTGCCCGTTTTTGGTCGAACCATCCCTTTTCATCCAAACCGGATTTGTAAAATGCGTAAAAATCGTTCTTCGGAAATATCTCGCCGCAATTCGGGCAATGCAGTTTCCAGGGCTGCTTTTGCGCTTCAATTTTCCAATCATACATGCGCACCGGTTTCTTGCACGACGGACAATATCCGTCGGACCAAACCATCCACGACCGGGTGATGCCCGGACTGAAAACCAGTTCACGCAGTTGCTCGTCAGTTTTGTTGCGCCAGAATGCGGCGTCGTTGGTGGCGCGTTCCAGAAATGTTTTGCCATTCGGATCGTGCTTCAAGTTCGCCCGAATTTTGCGCATTACATCCGGCGGATAAAAGGCGCTGTGCTGCTTAGCGGGCACGTCAGATGTTGACTTCATCAGGTCATCAACGGCTTTGGACAGCCCGACCAAATACTCATCTCCCGTTGGATGCTTGGTCATGGCGAGAAGGATATAATGACGATTTGTTCCGGTGATGACCGCGCAGTCGTGCAGCCAGTCCTGCCACGTGCCCCATTTCCGAATGATCTGCAGATCCCGGCCAGCCAGACCTTTGACGAATTTAATATCGTCGTGCGGAATGTCGGGTGAAGCGAAGATTTCGCGCATCGTTTTCGACGCGGTTGGAGACACGAGTTTCCCTTGCTCGAGCCAAAGGAAATAGCGGAGCAATTGTCGAACGGTCGCGGCGTGTGAATTGTCGCCGATCGGATCGCCATAACGCTCGCCGCCGCCCCCATAATGCCGGCCGACCCAGATGCCGCCACCATGGTTGGTATTGTATAGGTCGTATTTGTTAAGGACGCTCTGGATATTCTTTAGCCCAAGTAGCCGCGAATATTTCGCCGCCATTTCGTTGCTCGATGCTTTCGCCATCAAACCAAGTTCATGTTTCACGACCGGATCGATATTTGTCGCGGCCTCGGGATGCGTCGCAAAATAGGCGAGCAAAATTCCAACTTTTGCCACGCTCGCTGCGTAGTCGCCACGGTCCGGATTAACCAACGCGAGCCGGCAGGTCTTCAAATCCAAAATTCCCGCGGCCGTTTGGTTGGTGGTCATGCCTAGTTTTGCGCGCAGAGTCGCGTCGATCTTTTCCAGTTCGCTTTGAAGTTTCGGATCGGTCGGATTGTCGTAACCCAAATTAAAGGTCGGAAAACATTCAGCGGCAGACGCGCAAACGCACCATGAAGTGGCAAACATCAGCAGCAGAGCGCGTGTTAATTGGTTCATCTATGCAGTAGCAAAGCAATTTGGCTCGACTTCTCAATCAAAATCACGACCTTCAAAACGTGACTTCGACCAACCCGCGACCATCCGTTGCCGCGCCTTTCGCCGCGACCCGTTGGTCTGTCGTGTTGTCGGCGCGGGATCACGAGTCGCCGCAATCGAGCGAAGCGTTGGAAACATTGTGCCAGAATTATTGGTACCCGCTCTATGCTTTTGTTCGCCGCCAGGGCCGAAGCCCGCACGATGCGGAGGATTTGACTCAGGCTTTTTTCGCGCGATTACTCGAGCGAAATTATCTGGCGACTGTTGATCGCACCAAGGGCAAGTTCCGCTCCTTCCTGCTCGCATCGCTGAAACATTTCCTCGCCAACGAATGGGACAAAGCCAACGCGCAAAAACGCGGCGGCGGCAAAACTGTTATCTCGATCAACCGCGATGCCGCCGAAGAAACATATCAATTCGAGCCGGTAGACAAACTCACCGCTGATAAAATTTTCGAACGTCGCTGGGCCATGACATTGCTCGAACGCACCTTGCAACGGCTCGCTGCTGAATATGCGCAGGATGGCAAAGCCGATTTGTTCGAACACCTCAAAGGCACCCTCACCGGCGAGCGCACGACTGAGGCCTACGAACAAATCGCCCAGCGCTTTGGCAGCACAGAGGGCGCAATCAAGGTTGCCGCGCATCGTTTGCGCCAGCGTTATCGGGAAGTTTTGCGCGCAGAAATTGCCGAAACCGTTGCCAACCGTGACGAATTGGAAGAGGAACTGAGAAATGTCTTCGCAGCGCTCGCCTGAGATTTTCGGCCTTCGCCATCCGAATTCCTGTAACCTCCGGTCGGATTTACTTCTGTAACGGGTGGAAAGACATACACTCGGTATCGAATACCGGGAAGAACACGGTTATGCACTTAAATCCATTCATGGGCGTTTTGGGGGTCAGTGGCGGCGAATTGGTGATCATCTTGACGGCCCTGCTTGTTTTAGCGGCAATCACGATAGGCGCGATTGTTTTGGTTGTTTGGCTGACAAAACGGGATCGAAAACCGCCCTCGCCACAACCTCCCGTTATCCCTCCACCAACAAAACGGATTTGCCTGCAATGTCGCAGCGAACTCGGTGCCGATGCGCCCCAGGGTTTGTGTCCCCAATGCCTCGCGAAAGCCGCTTTTGAAACACAAGCCGCCGGAATGCCGGAGCAACGAACATCAGCGCTGCCCATTTCTGAAATCGCAAAGTGCTTTCCGCAATTTGAAATCCTCGAACTCCTCGGGCAAGGCGGCATGGGCATGGTCTACAAAGCGCGCCAGCCGCAACTGGACCGGTTCGTTGCGCTGAAAATCCTTTCGCCGGATTTGAGCCGCGATCCGGCATTCGCGGAACGTTTCGCACGAGAAGCTCGCGCATTGGCTAAACTGAATCATCCAAACATCGTTGCCGTCTACGAATCGGGCAAAGCCGGCGATTTCTATTATTTAGCGATGGAATATGTCGACGGCTTGAACCTGTCGCAGATGCAAACGGCAAAAAAGCGGCTTCGTCCTGAAGATGCCTTCGCCATCGTTCCGAAAATTTGCGATGCATTGCAATATGCGCATGACGAAGGCGTCGTTCATCGCGACATCAAACCAGCTAACATTCTGATCGACAC
>JAICXV010000001.1 GCA_025934545.1 Verrucomicrobiia bacterium | reverse complement strand
TGGCGGCAGTGCTTTCGAACCTGATGAACAACTGGCCCGCGGCGCTACTGATCGTCGCGACGATCGGCGTAGCGCAGGGCAACCAGGATGCGCTCATCCTCGGGTCACTCATCGGGTGCACGATCGGCGCGAACTTTACGATGACCCGATATAAGCCGGACTCCTTTTCCGGAATTCCGCCGGATGCGGATGGTGCAATCGGCCCACGCCACTTCTTCGAGTTTATAAACGGAACTGTCGTGGCATATAATCGCACCAATGGCGTGATTCCTCAGGGAAAGAGCGATGTTAAGTTTTGGTCCGATGCGGGGGTGATCCTGCCTGGAAGCTGGGCGGTGAGTGATCCGCGCGTCATTTATGATCCGACGATCCAACGCTGGTTTGCATCACAAGTCGATCTCGATGGCTCGTCTGATGATCCAACTTCGGAGGCAAACGATTTTCTATTTGCCGTTTCAGCGACGTCGGATCCCACCGGAAGCTGGAAAGGTTTCTTGTTTCAGTCCGATCCTGACACCGGTTTTTTTGCGGATTTTCCGACGCTTGGCGTTGATAGCAATGCAGTTTATCTGTCAGGAGATTTCTATTCGGCTGGCGAAATTCCGCAGGGTTCGGGATTGGTTTGTATTCCGAAAGCCGATTTACTCGCGAGCACGCCCACCGTTGCGAATCGGACCTGGTTCGGAATTGCCGATTACGACGCGCACGGACAAGTCTTGCAACCGGCCATTTGCGTGGACGGCTCGGTCAATGGCGCAATTTTGTCGGTTTCCGATATTGGCAATGACAGCAGTCCGCATTCGAACCTGGTTGCGTTTGCGGTGCAGAACGGCGGCTCACCGGCGCCGACTCTTGGTCCGATTTCTTTTTTGAATGTTGATCCGTGGGTTGTGCCGGACAATGAGGACGAGGGCGTTCCGCAGTTTGTGGCGTTGCAACCGGACGGCAGCACCAACCTTCTTGCCAATGACGCGCGGATTTGTGGATGTGTTCGGGCGGTGAACGGCGTTATTTATGCCGCGCACAATACTTTCTTGAACGGAAGAATCGCCATTCAATGGTACCGCGTTGACGGCGCGACACACACTTTGCTGGAATCCGGCACACTGAGCGACTCGACGATGGATCTGTTTTTTCCCAGCATCGCTGCGAATTCCAATGGGGTCGTCGTCATTTCGTATAACGGTAGCGGCGCGAGCACGTTCGTAAGTTCTTTTGCGCGCGTGGGCCAGTTGATATCTGGCGCTACCAGCTTTGGTGCGCCCGTACTATTGCAAGCCGGGTCGGCGTCATATCAAGGGGACGACGAACAATTGGCCGAGTTGATCGAGGAGCCGCCTTTCGTTAGCCGCTGGGGTGATTATAGCGCAACATCGCCCGACCCGAATGATCCAAATCGGTTTTGGACAATCCAGATGTATGCGGCGGATACAGACGTATGGGCGACGCAAGTCACGGAATTGATTGTCAGCGGCACGTCAGCCGCCAATCCGGTGCTATCCATTGAGCTGTCTCCGGCGGCAAGAAATTTGGTGGATGTGTCATGGCCGCGGAGCGCGAGTGCCTTCCATCTCGAAACGACATCGGATTTGGGAACACTCAATTGGACGCCGGTGACGCAAAACTTCGTGACGAATACGGATCAAATTATCTTTACGACGCCAGTTGGTCCAACGCCGGCATTTTTCCGGTTAAAATTATAATTGGTTGGGCGGGCTTCCCTGAGCGCCCTGGCGCATTAAATTAAGAAGATGCGCAAGGGCTTCTTCGTAGGTTCGACCTTTTACTTCCGACAATTGATGCGCGCGTTTATCCAATTGCTTAGCCATCTCCGTCGTTTTTTCGGCAGGACACCCGAAGGCTTTGAGGACTTCGGCAATTTGGTCGATCGTCATTGAAGACAGTGGAGTTAATCGGAGTGGGTTTGGCAAGTGCGGCGTCGAGAGTGGCCGCTTTGTTTCGAGGATAAATGGTACGGAAAACTAAGCTTGGAATTCGATACGGTTCGGCTATAGCAAACAGATGGGAGAGAACAAAACGGTCAGTTTGCCTGTCGCGATGATTTGCGCGGCGATTGCTGTTGCCTGTTTCCACATCGCGTTTGCCGTCGGCTGGAGTTTTTTTATACTGGGTTTTCTCGCGTCCATGGTTGCGCTAAGCGGCTTGGCAAGCACCCGCCAGGCGGTTTATTTCGGACTCGTGATCGGATTAGCTATCTACGCGCCGCACCTGTCGTTTTTCTGGACAATTTTTGGGTGGCCCGCGATTGCATTGTGGCTGGTCCTCTCGTTCTGGCTGGCAATCTTTTTAGTTTCAGCTCGTGCCGCGCGAATGCGTTTTGGTTATTGGGCGTGGGCGGTTATTCCGTTTTTGTGGACGGGAATCGAATACTTTCGAAGTGAGCTATACTTTTTAAAATTCAGCTGGTTGAGCGTTGGTTACGCCTTCGCGACGTCGAAAGTTTTGCCTTACTTCGGAGGCGTTGGCGTTTATGGGATTGGTTTTTGCGTAATGCTGCTGGTGACGGCGGCGTTTTCATGGCGACGCATTGTGCCGATGACGGTCTGTCTTGCATTGCTGGCGTTTGTTTCACTTTCACAATTGATTCAGCCGTCCAACCGCATCAAAGGAACGTTCGTGCGTGTCGCAGGTGTCCAAATGGAATTCCCCGGTGCGCCAGATGTCACACATGGACTGGATAAGGCATTGGCGGCGTCGCCGCACGCTGACATCTTTCTGTTGAGCGAGTATACATTCCACGGGCCGATTCCATCCTTCGTCAGAAAATGGTGCGCGCAACATCAAAAATATCTCGTGATTGGTGGCGCGGAAAATTTGTCTGACGGAAAATTCTACGACACTGCTTATGTGATTGGGCCGAAAGGCGACGTTGTCTTTCAACAGGCGAAATGTGTCCCAGTGCAGTTTTTTAATGACGGCCTGCCGGCGCGCCAACAGAAGGTGTGGAACTCGCCCTGGGGCAAGATCGGCATCGGCGTTTGTTACGATTGCAGTTATCGGCGTGTTACAGACGAATTAATTTGCCAGGGAGCGCAGGCACTGATTTTTCCGACGATGGACTCGATTGCATGGGGCGAGGCTGAACATTATTTGCACGCGCGAGTTGGGCCGATGCGTGCGGCCGAATTTGGAATCGTCGTCGTGCGAATAGCGAGCTCCGGCATTTCCCAGATCGTCGGTCGTGACGGGACGGTGGTGGTTCAGGCCGGTTTTCCGGGGCAGGACTCTTTGCTCATAGGAAACATCGGTTTCGGTCCGCGAGGATGGTTGCCAATCGACCATTGGATCGCGCCGATTTGCGCCGGCATTAGCGGGTTGGTGATGATTTATCTCGCGGTCGCATGCTTGTTGACTCCGAAGACACGCGCGAACCCAACTTCGCACGTGCAGGTTCCGGTCACCAAATTATGAAGACAGCGCTGCGGTGGCTGCTGCGACTGTGTTTCGGGGCGCGCACTTTCAACGCCGAAGTCCTGAAAGCAAAAGGCCCGGTGATGTTGCTGGCCAACCATACTTCGTGGTTCGATTGGTTGTTGCTCGGCGTGTTTTTGGATGATGACTGGCGCTTTGTAACTTCGCGAACGGCCGCTGAAGTAAGTCCCATCCACAAATTCATCATGGTCAACCGGTACACTTTTCCCGTCGACATGGATTCGCCGTATGCGGTCAAACGAATGGCGGAATTTCTGCAAACGGGCGGCAGACTGGTCCTGTTTCCCGAAGGCCGGTTATCCCGCACAGGTTCGTTAATGAAGTTGTTTGATGGAACCGGGTTTTTGCTTTTCAAAACTAAAGCGAAAGTGATCACGGCTTATTTGCGCGGCGCACAGCGTTTGCCGTTCTCTCCTAATCGGAACAGGAAGAAGATTTTTGCGCGAGTATCTGTGCACTTCAGTGACCTTCTTACTCCGCCGAATGTGGAAGCAGCGAGCACCACTCAAGCTCGACTGAATCTGACGCGTTGGTTGCGCGACACCATGACGCGACAGCAGTTCGATGTGGAAATGGAGTGTTCACCAAAGACGGTAATTGGTTCAATTCTGGATACGGCGCAGGAAAGCCCCGACGTCGTCGCCCTCGAAGATCCATCGCACGCAAAGCTGACGTATCGGCGATTGACGGCGGGGACGCAGGTGATGGCGCGGGAGTTGAACAGGCGAATTGATCCAAGCGGCCAACGAATTGGTGTGCTGTTGCCGAACGCCAACGCGATGCCACTTACGATGATGGCGCTGTGGGCGGTCGGAAAAACGCCCGCGGTTTTAAATTATTCGACCGGTATGACAACGATGTTGGCCTGCGCGGAAATCGCCGGACTGAAACAAATCATTACGTCCCGTGCGTTTCTGGAGCGGGCGCACTTAAATCTAGAACCGATGATCGCGGCTGGGATCGAGTTCGTTTATCTAGAAGATGTCCGTGCGAAGATTGATTCGTTGGAGCGTTTTATTGCGTTGCTGAATACGTATTTTCCATGGTTGTCGCCATTGCAAAGGGAAAGAGCAGGGGAAAACGAGTCTGCGGTCATTCTTTTTACCAGTGGATCGGAAGGGCCGCCGAAGGCTGTTGATCTGAGCCATCGCAATCTATTGTCGAACATACGGCAGATGCTCGCGGTCATCGACATTGATGAGACGGACCGGTTGTTTAATGCGCTGCCCTTGTTTCACAGCTTTGGTTTAACAATCGGTTTGTTGCTGCCGTTGGTGCGTGGCGCTTACACGTTTTTATATCCGTCGCCGCTCCATTATCGTGTCATTCCAACTTTATTTTACGAACTGGATTGCACCGTCTTTTTCGGCACGAATACATTCCTGAACGGCTACGCGCGCAAGGCACACGCATTTGATTTTCGCACGTTGCGCTATTTGTTCGCGGGCGCAGAAAAGTTGCAGGAAGCAACGGCCAATGTTTGGGCGCGCAAATTCGGCGCGCAGATTCTCGAAGGTTACGGAGCGACCGAGTGTAGCCCATGCGTCAGTGCCAACACGCTGTTGGCTTCGCGGTTTGGGTCCGCCGGCAGGTTGTTGCCATCGATTGAATATCGGCTCGAACCGGTCGAAGGAGTGACTGAGGGCGGGCGGTTGTGGGTCAAGGGACCGAATATAATGCGCGGTTATTTGAATCCCGATGCAGATGCAAAGTTTAAAGCGCTGGGCGGTTGGTACGATACGGGCGACATCGCGAAATTCGATGACGATGGTTTTCTTTTCATCCTCGGTCGCCTGAAACGCTTCGCAAAAATTAGCGGTGAAATGGTTAGTCTGACGGCTGCGGAGGAAGCGTTGGCGAGCGCATTCCCACAATTCGGTTTGCGTTTTCAGGTTGCGGTTTTGGCGCGACACGATGAGGATCGAGGCGAAGCCCTCATTGCTGTTACAAATGAGCCCAAGCTGACGATGGAAGATATCCGTGCAGCCATTAAAACGAAAGGCTTGAGCAACCTTTATGTGCCGCGCGAAATCAAAGTCGTGCACGAAATTCCTAAACTTGGCACCGGAAAAATCAATCATCGCGAATTGCAGAAGTTGATTTGATCCTCGATTCGCTGGTGAGCGAGACGTATTGTCGACGGATGATCTCCAGAGTAATCCTTGCCGTAAGTCTTGGCGCCTTTGTTGCCGCTGCACACGCCCGGCCAATTCGTGTGGCGCTGTATCAAGACAGCGGCGCCGCAGGAAAAGGAATTCCCTGCGTCTGCACTGAACTCGGCAAAAGCACAGACATGACTGTCCAGAAAGTTTCTGGTGAGCAAATTCGCACCGGTGTTTTGAAAGATTTCGACATTGTCGTTTTCACCGGTGGCAGTGCGAGTCTTCAAGCTACGACGCTTGGGAAAGAAGGTCGCGCGAACGTAAAACAATTCGTGGAAAACGGCGGCGGTTACATGGGCATTTGTGCCGGTGCCTATCTGGCTTGCAATGGGTTCGATTGGGCCGTCGGCGTATTGGATGCGAAAACTGTCTCGCCCAAATGGCAGCGTGGTGAAGGCATTGTCCGTGTCGAATTGACTGCGGATGGCCAAAAACTTCTCGGCCAGACGAACAATACGTTCGAACTGAAGTACGAGAACGGACCCATCATCACCCACGGCAATGGCCTGTTGCCTGAGTTCAAAACGCTCGCTGTTTATCGCACAGAAAAAGCGGAGCATGGCAGTCCCGTCGGCGCGATGGTCAATTCACCGGCAATCGTAACGAGCTCCTGTGGCAAAGGTCGTGTCGTTGTGATTAGTCCACATCCAGAACAGAGCAAAGGCGCGGAGAGCATGATTCCGGCAGCGATTAAATGGCTTGCCGGCAAAGATCGACGGATGACCACTCCTCGCGATTCCTGAGGTCGTGTTATTTTTCCTTTGCGTCTTGGCGTCTTCGTGGTCAGTTTTCTGCCGATGACTCGAACGCAATGGCGCAAAGAAATCGACAAAGTTCTCATTTCCGAAAAGGAGATCGCCCGACGCGTCGCGCAACTGGCGCGGCAAATTGAAAGGGATTACGCCGGCAAAGACATGGTCATCGTGGCCTTGCTCAACGGCACAGTTCTTTTTCTAGCGGATTTGATCCGTCACTTGTCGTTGCCCCTCCGTTTGGATTTCATTGGTGTATCCAGTTACGGGGCTGGCACCGAATCCGGCCAACTGGTTTTTACCAAAGAACTGCGCCTCGATGTGAAAGGGCGCGATATTCTTCTCGTGGACGACATTCTTGATACCGGCCGCACGCTGACACGTGTCAAGGCGAAGCTTAAAAAATTAAAACCGCGCCGGATGAAAATCTGTGTGCTGCTCGACAAACCCAGTCGCCGTGAGGAGCCCATTACACCGGATTACGTCGGATTCATAATTCCCAACGAGTTCGTCGTCGGCTACGGATTGGATTACGCCGAGCGCTATCGCAATTTGCCGTATGTCGGTGTGCTGCGGCAGCATACCGCAACGCCCAAAAAGAAGACCCGCAAATAACTTTCGGCTATTTGACAACCTACGTTGCCAAACCTACGTTTTAGCAACGCACATGAACCGGCTTTTTCAAACTCTCGCCGTTGGCTCAGTTTTTTCATTGTTTGTTGGTTGTGCGCATGAGATGCCCGTTGCGTCGCCAGGACAACGAGTCGACGTGCGGATTACGTCCATGCATGTCAAACCTCAGCATGTGTTGCCCGGTGAAAAATGGCGCGCGATCATGGACGTTGTAAATGGCAGTCCTGTTGTGGCCGAAGACGTTGCATACGCCCTTAGCATACCCGGACGAAATCTTGAAATCGGTCGCGGTCGTATCGGCCGTATTCTGCCGGGCGACACATTGCACATCAGCAGCGACGATGTACACCTTCCCCCCGGAGAATACAGAGTGGAAGGTCGGCTTTTCCTGCCGCAGCGAAGTATGCAGTCGGGCTCGCCCACAACGGGGACGATGACTGTGACCATCGGCCCGTAGTATCTTTACGACGCTGCTCGCAAAGCAGATTATTGCTCGCCCCCTTGTTTGGACTCGCGGTAGCCCGCAGCTTCGGCTTCTTTTTCCGTCATGTACTTGCCCTCTTTCGTTTTGCCGTACCAACGATCGCCCGGGCGATGATAAACTTTGGAGTCAGTATTTACCCAAACTTTGCCGCTTTTCGCTGCGGCAGCATCTTCGGACGAGCTTGTTCGCGTTGGAGAGCTCGGTTCGGTTTTCTCCAATTGAGATGAACTCGTTGATGACTCGATAGTTGCTGAACGCGATCGAGAAGTAGATCGAGCGGCGGGCTCGGTTTGGCTTTTTGACGCTGCAGCTCCAGCGGGTTCGTTAATGCGCCGCGCGCTCGCCAGTGGTTGAACCTTTTGAATCGCTTTTGTCGACAGCCCTGCTTTCTTCAGATCCAAGACGGAAGAATAGGGCCGGTTGGAAATGATTTTTTTGGCTGTCGTTTTGCCTACGCCCGGCAGCGTTTCCAATTCAGCTTCACTTGCCGAGTTGATGTCGATCTTTTGGGACGCAGTTGCCTTGTCGGCGGATTTCGTCCTCGTTGTTGTTTTTTCGGCGGCGGCGGTGGCAAACGTGAAACCCGACAACACCAGACCCGCGATGATCAGTTGTAAAAACATTCGCTTAATTCTCATATAAATCCTCCCTTTGTTGGAAGCTACGCAGGGTGATTGCAAACGCAATGCTGGCATTTCCTTGTTTTGTGGGGTCGGGCATTGCTCGTGGAGGCTGGAATGAAGCAGGGTTTTCACCTGCAAAAGATACTTTCCGAGCCTTGCAAAGACACTAGACGACGGGGCTGAATTCCTCTAAGTTCCCCGCATGTCAAAGAATACGGCGCCGGCTGTGGTCGGAGCGTCTGACATACAAAACCTTGCCTTTGAGGAGGCGTTGAAGAAACTCGAGTCCATCGTGCAATCGATGGAGTCGCAGGAATTGCCTTTGGAAACGATGCTCGCCCGCTACGAAGAGGGAACCAGACTGGCGCAATTGTGCCAGGCCAAACTCGCGGACGCGGAAGTGAAAATCCAGCAAATCGAAAAAAATTCCAAAGGTGAGATGACTCTCAAGCCTGTTCCCGCCCAATAATGCATACTATGAGCCGATACATCGATATGGTGGACCAACCTGCCCACGTCAAAAAATTGACGCCGGACCAACTGACCCAACTCGCCGAAGAAGTTCGCCACGAGTTGATCACCAAGCTCGCCAAAAATGGCGGGCATCTGGGGCCGAACCTTGGCGTGGTCGAACTGACCATTGCACTCCACTACGTTTTTTCCACGCCGCATGACAAATTTGTCTGGGACGTCAGCCACCAGAGTTACGTGCACAAACTGTTGACCGGCCGCAAAAATCGTTTTCATACCATCCGCACGACCGATGGCTTGAATGGTTTTTCGCTGCGCACGGAAAGTGAGCACGATTGTTATGGCGCCGGTCACGCCGGCACGGCGCTTTCGGCGGCGCTGGGAATGTGCGCGGCTCGCGATCAAAAGAAATCGGACGAAAATGTCGTTTGTATTTTTGGTGATGCCGCATTGACCAACGGAATTTCCTTCGAAGCGTTGAATAACATCGCGCACACGACAAAGAAATTCATCGGTATTCTCAATGACAACGAGTGGAGCATCGCCAAAAACGTCGGCGCGATTGCCTCTTACCTGAACAAACTGATCACCAATCCGCGATACAATAAGCTGCAGAAAGAGCTCGAGCGTTGGATGAAACGCATGCCCAAAGGCGAGCTGGCGATCAAACTTGGTCATAAAGCCGAGGAAGCGATCAAAGGCGCGTTTGCCGGCGCTGCTCTCGAGCAGAACGTCACCGCGATGGATGCCGATGGCCGCGGCGGTTACGGAAGCAGTTTGATTTTCGAAGAAATGGGCATCCGTTATCTCGGCCCGATCGACGGTCATAATTTGCCGCTGCTCATTAGCTGCCTTGAATTTGCCAAACAAAGCGAGGAGCCCGTCGTCCTCCAAGTTTTGACCAAAAAAGGCAAAGGCTTCGAATGCGCTTTAAATTCGCCGGAAAAATTCCATGGCCTCGGGCCTTATGATCCGGTGACCGGGGCAACTCCGGCGGCCAAGCCGGGCTCGCCGCCCAATTATCAGGATGTGTTTGGCCAAACGATGGTGAAGCTTTGCAAGAAGGACACGTCAGTTGTCGGTATTACTGCGGCCATGCCAAGTGGCACCGGATTGAAGACATTGGAAAAGGCAATGCCCGAGCGTTACTACGATGTGGGCATTGCTGAAGAGCACGCCGTGTTGTTCGCCGCCGGGATGGCCACGATGGGTTTTCATCCCGTGTGCGCCATTTATTCTACGTTTCTGCAACGGTCGTATGATTGCATCATTCACGATGTAGCGCTGCAGGAATTGCCCGTGATTTTCTGCATGGATCGCGCCGGCCTCTCGGCCAACGACGGCCCGACGCATCACGGTCTGTTCGACATCGCGTATCTGCGTTGCGTGCCCAACATCATTGCGATGGCTCCGAAGAACGAGGACGAACTCGTTGACATGATGTTTACCTGCACTTTGCAAAAAGGACCGACGTTCATTCGTTATCCGCGTGGTGCGGCGGAAGGCGTGCCCATCAAGGAATCGCCGGCTGTTATCGAAATCGGCAAAGCGGAAGTCACGCGCAATTTTGATTCGAGCAAGGGTAAGAAGATCGCGTTGTTCGGCCTTGGCAATTTCCATGGCGTTGCGACGAAGGTCGCGGCACAACTCACGGCCGAAGGCTATAACTGCGCTGTGATCAATCCTCGTTTCACGAAACCGATTGATGCTGGCACAACCGAGTTTTTCGGTCGCGCCGCCGAATTGGTTGTGACATTGGAAGATCACGTATTGCCGGGCGGATACGGCTCGAACGTTTGCGAATTGCTCAATGACAAACGCGTTAACACGCCTGTGTTGCGCATAGGATGGCCTGACCAATTCATTGAGCATGCCAGCACGGTCGATTATCTGCGCAACAAATATGGGCTGACGGCTCCGCAAATCGCGGCGCAGATCAAAGCCCAATTTGCCGCGGCTCAACCAGCAAATGTGACGAGCTTGAGCGCGGTGGCATAAATCAAATTGCAGTGCTTTGCCGCGATAGAACGTGAACAACGTTCCGCAGTTAATCGCGGCTGGGTGTGACGGGCGCGTGCAGTTTTTTCGTTTCGTGGCTAACGGTCATGAAGCGGCTGCCGCCATCCGACCAAACGCGCAACAGCAATTCTTGGCCGCGCAGTTTGCGGCTGATGTCGACAGCTTGTTGCGAAGTGCGCACTTGCTCGCGATTGATTTCCTGCATGATATCTCCGGGTCGTAATCCAGCGGAATACGCCACCGACTCGTCGCTGACTCGCAATATCATTGCGCCTTCAATCGTCTTCGGAATTTTCAGATGGCTGCGGATAGACGTGTCCACGTCAGTGACGGTAACGCCGTCCAGAACGACGGTCGATTCGGCAACCTCGATATGGTGAATGGCGGCTTTTGCTTTCGGTTGCGGCATTTCATCGAGCTTGGCCGTAACGCGTTGTTCCTTACGGTCTCTCAGGAACGCCAAGGCAGCCATCGTGCCCGGCTTGGTCTGGCCCACGAGCAATCGCAAATGACGCGGGTCATCGATCTTCTTTCCGAGAAATTCTGTAATGACGTCACCGGCTTTCAATCCCGCTTGCGCCGCCGGGCCGCCGGGAATGACTTCGCCGATCAATGCGCCGCCCTCGTCGGACACTTTAAAATGTTTCGCCAGGTCGGGCGTGATCGGCTGCACCACGACGCCGAGCGACCCGCGCGAGACGCGACCTTCTTTAATAATCTGTTGCATCACGCTTTTGGCGAGATTGATCGGAACGGCAAAACCGATGCCTTGACCGCCGCGCGCCGTGCTTAAAATCGCAGTGTTGATGCCGATCACTTTTCCATCTCCATCGGTGAGCGCGCCACCGGAATTTCCGGGGTTGATCGCTGCGTCAGTCTGGATGAAATCTTCATAGTCCATCACGCCGAATCCGCCGCGACTCGTAGCGCTGATAATTCCCATCGTGACAGATTGACCGACGCCGAATGGATTGCCGACGGCGAGCGCCACATCGCCAACTTGGAGATTGTCGCTATCGCCGAGTTCGGCGACCGGCAAATTTTGCGAAACAATTTTCAGTACCGAGAGGTCCGTCGGCGCATCAGTGCCGACAACTTTTGCTTTAAATTCACGCTCGCTACTGGCCAGCGAAACCTCCACCTCATCAGCGCCGTCAACGACATGGAAATTTGTCAGGATATATCCGTCACTCGAAACAATGACGCCGGAACCCAGTGCTTGTTCCTGGTGCGGTTTCGTCGGCGAATTTTCCACTTGATCTCCGAATAAATCACGCAACATCGGATTGTTCATGATTGCTTCGAGTTGCGGATCGGCCTCTACGGTTTTGCTGCTGTAAATATTGACGATGCACGGCGCGATCTTTTTCACAACCGTCGAGAACGTCGGTTTGTTCGTGTTGAGAATGATGGTCGGTGAAGGCTCGGGCCGCGGTCCCGCTGCGCGAGACGAAAGTGTGAGCACGAGGTAAATTGCCGAAATAAAAGTGACCTTCATAATCCCTGACGCTCCGTGCATCTGCTTGTAACTAACTTAGAACCCGCGCCCACGAATTCCACGCGGCAAGCTGCCGAATCTCTGTTAGTGGGAACGACGACGCACTGCTATGCCCGCGCGCGTCGCCAATACTGGTAGGTGAGCCCCGCCAAAACCCCCGTGCCCAAAGCGATTCCCAGATTGCGATACATCTTTGTGCGCGGCTTCTTCGGTTTGTTTTCCGAGCGCGCATCCCCTCGCGCGCGTCGGCGCTTGATGAATCCGGTGACGGTTTTTGCCGCCAGCGAAATCGGGTTGCGAACCAAAAGACTGACGGCCGCCATCTTTGCTGAAGCGGCCAAGTCCTCGCGAGTCTCTTCGATCTCGCGGGCAATTACGTGTTTGCTTCGAGTCATAAAAGTACAGAGCCGCACGCTTGAGCAGGCGGCATAGGTATCAGAACTTCAATCGGTGAGTCGGCTGCTCAGCGCGGCTCTTCGGAAAAAGTTCGCGCGGGTTTATGGCCCGCGCGACAACTCGATTAGTCACGTCGGCTCTTGATCAAGAATCCGAGCAACAATCCGCAGGCAAATGCGACGCCCAGGGATTGATACGGATTTTCGCGAATAGCGCGGTCCGTCACTTTGGCACCCTGAACGGCTTTGTCCGAGGCTTGTTGATACGTGTTTTTAGCGCGGTCCCAGGCGGCAGCTCCGGCGGCGCGAGCCTTTTGCGTGAAATCCTGCGCTTGTTCTTTGGCTTCATCGGCCATCTGGCCGAATTCTCGTGCTTTGGTTTCCATAATTTTAGTCCTTTTCTTTGATGACTTTGACAACGTTGGTTCGGCGGGTAAGAAGGGCGCCCAACAGCAGGCCGACGCCTAACATACAGCCCAGGGCAGTGTATGGATTTTCGCGGATGGCGCGGTCGGTGGCTTGAGAATAATTCAGCGCTTTCTCCTGAATTTGCTCGTAGGTAGCTTTGGTCAGGTCAATGGCTGACTGTCCAGCGAGCCGTGCTTTGTTCTTGAGCGCGGAACCGTTTCCGCGTGCTGTTTCCATCCCGGTATGTTCAATATCTGAAACGTCCATGGCATTCTCCTTTTTAGCGGCCTTCAAATGCACTCACTTCTAAGAAGAAATTAATACCAATTTTAGAATTTTCCATGCGGAGCCCCGCTGTTTTTGAATTGGGGAGAATGCCTAAGAGCGGGGTTGTCGCTAACCGATGAAAGCTTCGACTTTTATCTTGTCAGGGGCCGAACTTTGCCGGTTACTTCTGCAACAACTGGATAGTTACCTAGAGAGGCGGGAAGTTGCTTCAGTGTCGCGGGGTTGTTCTTCGAGAGCATCACTTTGATGCAATGCGTTTTGCCGTCCGGCATCAAACCTTCGTAAACACCAACGACATCGGGCAATGCGAGCAAACGTTCGCTGTTCTGGTTAATGATTGCGGCGGCCGTTTGCTCTGCCGCTGGCTGATTCGTTGTCATCGCACGTTGGCAGCCCGTTCCGGCGAACGTCGCCGAAAGGGCTGCCAGCAAAATGACCCATTTGATTTTCATAGGCTGGGCGCGTCGGTTCGCGCGCGCCGTTTAGTTTCCGACCATGCTGGCGGATCCGCCGAGTTTCGAGCCAAGGAAACTTAACACATCATTGATTGGATTGGCGATCGCCTGCGTGCTGCTTCCGGCAAACAAAAGCCCGACCGCGCGTGGATTGGTCGATGTATTTTCAACCATCAGCGAACCCGAATCGCCGCTGTTCAGGAACGTGCTGTTGCTGTTCGCTACCACGATCTGGCCGCTAAACGTCTTGGTGAACGCCGTGCCGCCGGCACATTCGTTTTGGTAACTGACCTGGATGGTCGCGTTCAAACCCGACACATAGCTCGCGGTCAAACCAGTGGTGCGTCCGCTTTTCTTCACGTTTTGATTCAGCGACGCGCCGACCGTGCTGGAAGAAATCGGTCCGACTTCCAGAATTGAACTGCTGACCATACCGGGCGCCACTTGCGCGACACTGCAATCAACATTGTTGTTCGGCAGCGAACCGACTCTCACCAGGCTGGCCACAGTCTGGGAACTACTAGCGTTGCAGTTCACATCGATTAACCCGGGTTGGACGATGTTGTCGCCGGTCTGCGCCGTCACACCATTGCCGCCGGCAACGATGTCCGATTCGAACACGTGATAATTGCTTAATATATATTGGACGCCGTTCACCTGAACCAACGAGCCGAGCGTTCCACCGCAGCAATAGCCGTTGGCGAGGTCTTTGGACCATCCGCCCGACGTGCCCAGTTGAATCGGTGCAGCCTGAATCGCAGTATGGCTGACGGTCGAAGGAGGCGGGTTAGTGGTGCCGCCACCGCCACCGCGGGTCGGTTTCCTGAATGCAATAAACTTGTCGGTCAGAATCGCGCGCGTCGGCACATTGTCCAAGCCGGGCGGCAATGAGTGCGCAAGCGCCTGGGCGTTTGGATCGGCGCGGTCGATGTAGACAACTACAGCAGGATTGCCGTTGTCGTCGAGACTGACAGCAGTGCCAAGGACACCCGGTTCTTGCATCAACATCGGTGTATGTTTTTCCTGCGCGGCGATTGCCGTTTGGATTCCGTGATTATTGCGATCCAACAACCCCGCGGGTTGGGCGAACACGCCAATCGCGAGGGTGACAGTGGATAGACACGCTGCTGTGCGCAGCACCGATTTATACAGGTTTTCGATGACCTTCATTTAGGGGCAAACCGTAGCACAGGACCTTTGTCGCGCAACCTGAGTCACGCGAAAAAACTCGTAGTTTGACAAGCGACGGAGACGACTGCCCCACAGGAGTTTAAAGCGATGCGCCCCACGGGCGTGTCAAGCGCCTCGCACTATTTTTGCCGCCATCCAACCGACAAGTACGACGATTGACAGAATGATCCAATTATATGTGTGACCAAACAGTGCGGGGTAGTGGTTGCTGATCATGATGAAGACAACAGGCCACACGATAAACGTGTTGTGTTTCGAACGGAGTTTTGCCCGGTCACCTTCAGTGAGATTCGGTTCACGCCCTTCTTTAAGCGCATTTACCATTCGTCGCTGCGACGGAATAATTAACATCCACACGTTCGCTGCCATAATCGTGCCGAACATCGCTCCGAGCTGCATGAAGGCGCCGCGAGCCGAAAAATATCGGCAAGCGATCCAGGCGCTCGCAACGATCAGCGCGTAGGAAATAACCACGCCGACAAAATAATTTTTGCACAGTTTCCAAAGCAGATCATAAATGATCCATCCGCCAAGGATCATGCCGACGCTTAACCCAATCGCAGCTTTTGTGCTTAACACCGCGTCGTCGCTCTGGTTGAAAAGCTGGCTGCCGTAATAGAGCCAGATGAAAAGTGAAATTCCAGTCAGCCAGGTTAGCCCGGCCTCCCATTTAAACCAGTGCAGCGTCTGTCCCATAAGCGACGGACGCTTTTGCTTTTCCACTAAATAAAAACCGCCACTGTGGACCATCCAGACGTACTTGTCGGATTTATCGCCTTTTTTTTCTTTCTCCTCCAGTTCAACGAACCGCCCATCCAGCCACGTGAAGTAATAGGTCGCGCCGACCCACATAATCGCAGCAAAAACGTGCGCCCATCGCAACGCCGCTTCCAATGCTGTCACCCAAAAACTGGTTTGCATAAAGAGTGGCGATGCTAGATGTTCGGGGGCGGAAATCAAGTATCAACCCTTTGCCCATGCCCGCCAATCGCCTGTCTATCAGCCAAATTAACGCGCTTCCGTCCGCTGAATTCACGCGCATTTTTGGACCGGTTTTCGAACATTCGCCATGGATTGCGGAAGCCGCTGCAGATCGGCGGCCTGTGGACGGGCTTGAACAACTCCACGCTAAGCTGTGTGAAACCGTGCGAACCGCACCGGTCGAAAAACAGCTCGCGCTCATCAAGGCTCATCCCGACCTCGTCGGACGCGCCGCGCTGGCGGGTGCGTTGACGAGTGAATCGACGACGGAGCAAGCGGCGGCCGGTTTAAACAACCTGACTTCGGCCGAGATCGCTTTGTTTCAAAAGCAGAATTCGGCCTATCGCGAGAAATTTGGATTCCCGTTTATCATCTGCGCGCGTCTGAACAAAAAAGATGCGATTCTTGCCGGCTTCGAACGTCGCCTCCAAAACACGCGCGAGGTAGAAATAAAAACTGCGCTGGAGGAGATTTTTAAAATCGCCGAATTGCGCCTGCGTGATTTAGTCTTTTCTTGATATGCCCGCAAAACTGAGCACGCACGTTTTGGATACCGCTAACGGCCATCCCGCTCGCGATATGCAAATCGAACTTTGGAGCATCACCGGCACGCAACGCAAGCTTCTCAAATCGGTTCGCACCAACAACGACGGCCGCACCGATGCGCCGTTGATGAACGCCGAAGAGATGCGCGAAGGCGAATACGAAATCGTTTTCTTTGTCGGCGATTATTTTTCGAAAACCGAAAAAACTGCGCCGCGGGACCGGTTTCTCGACCGCGTTCCCGTCCGTTTCGGTATCACCGATCCCGGGGCTTCGTATCACGTGCCGTTGCTCTGTTCGCAGTGGTCCTATAGCACCTACCGCGGAAGCTGACATGGATCGCGCCCAACAAATTTTCGACCGTCTGGATGAACTCGGTCGCATCAGCGAGGACGCGCATTGTTTAACGCGGCAGTACGGGTCAGACGCCATGCGTCGCGCCAACAACCTTGTTGGTTCATGGATGAAACAAGCGGGCATGGACGTTCGAGTCGATGCCATCGGCAACTTGATCGGCACGTCCGCCGTTCCGTCTACCGGTGGTTCGTCTCGAAAAACCCTGTTGCTCGGCTCCCATCTCGACACCGTCAAGAACGCTGGCAAATACGACGGTCCGCTTGGCGTGGTGTTGGCGATTGCCGCAGTCGAACAATGCAAAGATAAATCGCTTCCATTCGACATTAGCGTGATTGGGTTTGCCGATGAGGAGGGCGTTCGTTTTCAAAGCACTTATCTCGGCAGCCGCGCCGTCGCAGGTTCGTTCGATGAAAAAGATTTGCAACGAACCGACGCCAACGGTGTCACGCTCGCTAACGCCATTAAACATTTTGGCGGTGATCCAAACAAACTTTCCGAGTGTCGATTCGATCGCACCAAGCTGCTCGGCTACTTCGAAGTTCACATCGAGCAAGGACCGGTGTTGGAGCAGAAAAACCAAGCCGTCGGTCCTGTGACCGCCATCGCCGGCCAAACCCGAGCCAAAATAAAATTCGAAGGCAAAGCCGGCCACGCCGGCACGACGCCGATGTCGATGCGCCGGGACGCGCTTTGTGGGGCTGCCGGATTTATTCAGATGGTTGAGAGTTGCGCGCGCTATAATGCCGGCCTCGTTGCCACCATAGGGCAAATCGTCTGTGAACCGAATGTTAGCAATGTCATTCCCGCCATTGCGCACCTGACTCTAGATGTCCGTCATCGGGATGATAAAATTCGCCTCCGTGCTTGCGACGAACTGCAGGCTGCTGCCAAAAAAGTAGCCGCGTTGCGCAATCTCGCAATGTCCTGGCAAGTCGTTCAGGAAACAACATCGGTCCCGTGCTCGACGGAATTTTCCATCCGATTGCACCAGGCAATTTTAAAGCATCAGAGCGACGTCACCGACCTGCCCAGCGGCGCCGGCCATGATGCCGCAGTGATGAGCAAAATTTGTCCAATCGCGATGTTGTTCGTCCGCTGCAAGGACGGTTTGAGCCATCACCCAGATGAGTCCATCACGGTTGAAGACGTCCGCGTTGCCTTAGCAGTATTAACCGATTTCATACATTCCTTCGGCATCCGGAAATAACTCAATCGCTTGTTGCAATGGCGCGAAAACCAAACGTCGGGACCCAACCAAAGCAGGCATTAAAACCCGGTAGCGCGACAGCGAGTGCAGCGCGCAGCACGCGCCTGATTCTTTTTTTATTGCTGCTCGGCGGAGCGCTCGCGGTTTTATTTCATAAAGGTTTTGAACCATATCAGGTCCATTTTTCATTGGACGAGCCGTTAGGATGGCTGAAGGCAGATGCATCGCGCGCGCCGGGAACCTGCGCCGGTCATTGGTGCGATTTCGGTTGGATCGGCGCTGAAATTCCTGCGGCGAGTCCCTGCGTCTCAATTTTTCTTGCCTCCATTTTTCCACCCGAATTGCTGCTGAAGTTTTACGCACCCTTTACCCTGCTGCTGCTCGGCTTCAGCGCATGGTTGATGTTTCGCGAATTAGGTTTCGGAAGGCAAGTGTGTGTGCTCGGCGGAATCGCGGCTGGACTCAACACGATGTTTCTTTCCGTCGCATGCTGGGGCCTTGGCCGTTGGACAGTTGCGTTCGCCATGATTTTTCTGGCCATTGCCGCGTTGGCGACGAAGTCGATTCGCCAAAGTTGGGCCAAAGCTATCTTTGCCGGCTGCGCTGTGGGTCTGAACGTCATCGAAGGTTTCGACGTTGGAGCAATCAATGCTCCGTTCGTCGCCATCTTCGCTGTGTTCGTCGTTTCACTTGAGGAGCGTCCGGCAATTTCGAAATTATGGAAATGCATTTGGATGCCGGCGCTCATCGCATTATCTGCCGGAATCATTGCGGCGCATTGCGTGAAAAACATGGTCGGCACACAAATCGAAGGTGTCGCCGGAGTGGCGCAGGACGCTCGATCCAAACAGCAGCGCTGGGGATTCAATACAATGTGGAGCATCCCGAAACTCGAAACCTTACGAGTGATTATTCCGGGCATTTTCGGTGACCGTCTGGTTGACCACATCACATCGGAAGACCGTTCCAGCGCTTACTGGGGCAGGGTGGGTGAGGAGACGCGATTGCAGGACATGATGTCCGACGATCCGCAGGTAAGAACCAACGCGGCCCGCGAACTCGGCGCGGCGCCCAAAGTTTTGAAAGTGCTGGCCGGTCCGGACGAGAAAGCGCGCGCGACCATTATAGAAAGCTTCAAACCGAAAGTGATGCGCCGTCATAACTACTGTGCTGAGTACGCCGGCGTTTTGGTTTCCGTGTTCGCCATCTTTGCCATCATGGGCGCATTTCGCAAAAGCGATTCGACGTGGCGTTTGCCGGAACGCAAAGCGATTTGGTTTTGGTTCGCCATCGCCCTTTTTTCATTGCTCGCGGCCTGGGGGCGACACGGTTTTGTCTATCGTTGGCTCTATGAACTTCCGTATGCATCGACGATTCGTAATCCGATGAAGTTCATGCATCCGTTCCACATCGCCTGGCTGATTCTGGCCGGTTACGGCATGGAGTATTTGCGGCGCCTTTACTTGCCGACGCCGGTGGGTTCGAGCGGGTCAAAAACCGATTTGTTTGCGAAAGGATGGACGGTCGGCTTGTCCGCTGCGTTGGCAGTTTCGGTGGTAAGCCTTGCACTGCTTTTGACCCACAAAGACCAACTTGCCGATTTTATCAACCGACAAGGTTTCAATCCCGAACTGGCGCGACAAATCGCTTCCTTTTGTTGCACCGAAGTAATCTGGTTCGTCGTGTTGTTGGCTGCGGCGACCGCGATAATGATCTCAATATTCCGTGGAATATGGCGAGACCGCACTTTCCCGTGGCCATGGCTCCTAATTGGTGCGCTCATTATTTTCGATCTGGGACGAGCCGACGCGCCCTGGGTCTATTATTTTAGTTGGAAAGAAAAATATTCACCAAACCCGGTGATGGAAGTTTTAAGCGATCATCCCTACGAACATCGTGTCGCATCAAAAATTTCTCCGCTCGGCGACTCAGGATTTCCGGGCGAGAAAAACTTCTACACGATGTGCGCGTGGTGGTCGCAAAATGATTTTCCGTGGCGCAACATCCAAACGCTCGATATCGCCCAGTCATCGCGTCTGCCAATCCTCGATCGCGATTACATTATGACGTTTCTGCCCCGCGGCCGCGACTGGTCGCGACCAGCACGACTGTGGATGCTGACGAACACCCGTTACCTGCTTGCATCAATGGAAGCGTTGAAAGAGCTACAGACAAGCACCGGCGCGGACGGCCCGGCTTTTCGGCTGCACACACGTTTGGACATGGGACGCAAACCGTTTGTCCGCACGTTCCAGGATTTTGGAGATTTAACCGTAGCCCAAGATCCTAATGGCGACTGGGCTTTGATCGAATTCGTTAATGTCCTCCCTCGCGCAAAACTTTACTCGCACTGGGAAATCCCGGCGGATGATCACACGGCGTTGAACACGCTCGCGTCCAAACAATTCAATCCCGCGCAAACCGTTTTGATTTCCAAAGAAACACCGATTGCAACCTCTTCCTCCAGCGCAGGAAACGCCGGCGATGTGGCAATTACCGGCTACGCGCCGAAACGGATTCGTCTTCATGCGAAAGCAAATACACCTGCGGTGCTGCTTCTCAATGATCGAATCGCACCGGGATGGACAGTGAGCGTTGACCAAAAACCTGCACAACTTCTTCGTTGCAACGACATCATGCGCGGTGTCCTGGTGTCGGTTGGTGAGCACGATGTTGAGTTTCGATTTCAGCCGCCATTGCTGACCTTGTATATAAGTTTGGCTGGTTTCATCACAGTCGCTGGACTGGGCCTGTACCTTTTCCTGAGGAAGAAATCGCCAATTGACGCCCGCTAGTTTTGCCTTGTTGTGCCTCGGCGACGCCGAATCCGCCACTTATTAACGTAGAATAACGGGTTTAATTTCGAGGCCAATGAGTTACTTTGTCGGTGCGACGAAACGAATCAATGGACGAAAACCTGCAATTATTTGAGAGGCTTGGAGGCGAGCGCGCCATAGAAAAACTTCTTAGACACTTCTACGCCGACATCCGCCAGCATCGGCTCCTTGGGCCGATTTTTGATGCTCAAGTCGAGAACTGGCCGGAACACATTGGGATAATTGCCGGATTCTGGTCTCAGGTCACAGGCGGTCCGGCGCGCTACACTGGCGCGATGCCAATGCGCCATATTCCGCTGGGGTTGCGCGAAGAACATTTTACGGCATGGCTTGGTTTGTGGGAGATCAACTGCCGGCAATGGCTCGCGCCACAATGTGCGGCCGAAATGATAGCGCAGGCCCGTCAAATCGCCCTGCGTCTGCGCGAGTTCTGCGGACTGACTCGACCTCCGTTTGACCCAATGCGCGATATCAAGGCTGGGTGAGTTCGTAAGTAAACTGAGGCGCGCCACCGGTCGAATCGAAGTATTGCAGCGTGCCAGACGGTGCGGATAAACGGCCGAGATTGGTCCAGTTGGTCAAATCAGGTGATCGAAAAATGGTGAATGTTTTTCCTGTCAGCCCGCGCATGTTGAGTTGGGCGGTATGGCCGCTGACGGTTATCGAAGTCAGTTCGGGCGCGCGAACCAGTCCTGCAGTGCCGGCGTTGTAAATCGAGCTGATTTCCGTCGCGCTGAGCGCGCGGTTGAACACTAAAACCTCATCAACGTTGCCGGACATGTAATCGAGAATGGCGCCGGTGGAAGTGATATGGGTGACGCCCATATACGCGCGCGGCAACGGTTGCGAGTTGGTGAGAGACGATTGCAGTGCTCCGTTTATGTAGAGAGACGTTCCGGTGGACGTACCGACGAAGGTCAAATGTGTCCATGAGCCAGCGGGTGCTCCGACACCAAAGGTGTAATCGCCGACGCCAAATTTTGTGATGCCCAATTGGCGTGAAGCGTTGAACTGTTCCATTTTCACCGCATTGGTGCCATCGCTCAGGAGCGACGCGGATGCGCCCGCGGCGTTTTGCCGATTTACCCATAACGCAAGCGTCCATGGCACGGGGAGGCTGTTGGCGGCTGTGGTCAGATATGCAGATGTGCCGTCAAAATGGAAGCCCAAGCCAGGGCGTCCGGGCGCGTAGAAGAAGTTGCCATTCGCTGTGGCGGTGTTTGTGCCAAACGAATCAGCCGTGTCTGCTTGTCCATCCCAGAAATCAACCAATCCCGTGGGCGCAATAACGGCACCCGGCGCATTGGTCGGCGGCACGGCGACAGAAAGATAGCCAAACGCGCTGGTCGTTGTTCCTGCTGAATTGTTGATGACGACGGAATAATTTCCTGCGTTGGTGATGTCGATGGGTGAAAGCGCGTAACTGCTCGCTGTTGCACCCGCGATGTTGGTGGTGTTGAAACGCCATTGGAAATGCAAGGAACTGCCGATGCAACCAACGGTGAAGCTGACGTTTGTTCCCGGGGCAGCAACTACGCTGTCCGGTTGATTGGTGATTTGCGGTCCACCGCCGCCTAGCACTTGCGTTGTCTGAAGCGTGGCAAGCGTCCCGTTGAAAACGTCTTTGTCGATGTTATTGGCGTAGCCGGTGATCCCGCCGGTCGATGAATATTGCCAGAAGTTCCATACGCCGGAGCCCCACACTTCGTAGGCAGAACTATTGCATCCAGTGCCTGTCCAAGGCGAGCTCGTGAGCGGGTCGTTGGCGTCGTAATGGGCGATATCGGAACCCAATTGAGAGACGGTGGTGTCGAGATGATTCGCATTGCACTCGCTGATGTAGATTGCTGGCTTCAACGTCACGTTTTGGCCGGCGGCATCTTGCTCGATCGCGGTGCACCATTGGTTGATCCAATCTGAAACGCTGCTTGCGCCGACATTGCCGCTGAAAGCATTACCTTCGATGTCGAGCATCGGATTGAGCGAATGCCCGTCGTTCAGCGTATAAGTAGCGGCGCGCCCCCAAAAATGGCTCGCTTCCGTTGCTGCTGAATTGAGTTCCGGATGAGCGTAATGATAGGAACCCATGTAGATGCCGGCAGCTTTGCCGTTGGCCATGTGGGCCGTGTATTGACTATCGCCGGTGCTGCCGCCTTCGGTGGCCTTGGCCCAAGCGAAGGTAATGCCACCGCTTTTCATGGAAGGCCAGTCCATGGCGGTGTCGGTCTGGAAACTGGAAACATCGACGCCGAGAGGACGTTGGGCGAACAGAAAACCCGAGCTCAGCAGAAAAATGAACGCAGCGAGCGGTCGTGCTGAAAAGCGGGTGAACATTTGACTAACATAACCAGTTTGCGACCCGACAACAAGCCAAACGCCCTCAAAGATTATGACAAATGATTAACTAAATGGCCGATTAACCCATCGCCATGGCCGCGCTGGTGATTTCCAGGAGCTCTTTGGTGATGTTGGCTTGACGCAGCTTGTTGTATTCGAGCGTCAGATCTTTAATGAGTTGCTTGGCGTTATCCGTGGCGTTTTTCATCGCCACCATGCGCGCGCTTTGCTCAGAAGCTTTGGCTTCCAGCAGAATATGGTAGATCTGGAAATTGAGACTGTGCGGCAATAACGCGCCGAGGACGTCGCCCTGATTCGGTTCGTAAATAAATTCAGTTGCGCCCTGTGAATCGACGGCGTGCGTTCCGGCGGCGGCATCGTTACCAAGGCCGGTCGTGTGCGGTTTGATTTCGCCCATCGGCAACAATTGCGCGACTTCAGGCTTTTGATTCAACGTGGAGAAAAATCGCGTGTAGAGTACGTCAACACGGTCGACTTTTCCTTCGAGATACATGTTCACCGCGAACTTGGCGATGGCGCGCGCTTCGCTGAACAGAGGC
>JAICXV010000746.1 GCA_025934545.1 Verrucomicrobiia bacterium | reverse complement strand
ATCTTGACGTCTTTGACGACACGCGCAGCGTAGCGCGGGCAGAGGTCGGCATCTTCGACACGAACATTTACGAGAGACGCGGCGGATTCGGTGTTGCGTGTTGCGTGTTGCGTGTTCGGCAGTTTGAGAGGATTGCCGGTCAATGCGGCGATTTCGCGCGCGATGCCAATGACACTGTTCCAATCCGGGCGGTTGGGAGTGATTTCGAGATCGTAAACGACGTCACCGCCGCTGCGGCCAAGATATTCGGCGAAAGGTTTACCAATCGGCGCGTCGGCGGGAAGAATCAGCAGGCCATCGACCTGGTCGGGCAGGTTAAGTTCTTGCGGCGAGCACATCATGCCCTGGCTGGTGATGCCGAAAACCTTTCGCTCCTTGATGACGAACGGCTCTTTCTCGCCCGGCTTCAGCGGCAGCGCGAAATTGGGAAGAATGAGCGGGACTTTATCGCCCGGCTTATGATTCTGCGCGCCGCAAATGATGGTGCGCTCAGTTTTGCCGTCGTTGACTTTGCAGACAGAAAGTTTGTCGGAGCCCTGGACTTTGTCCTTGGTGAGAATTTGCGCGACGATAATGCCTTCAAATTCGCCGGCGACTTTGTGGACGCCTTCCACTTCGAGCCCGAGCATGGTGAGCCGTTCGGAGAGTTGCTCCGGGGACCAATCGAAATCGACGTACTGTTTGAGCCAGTTGAGAGTAATTTTCATTTTAGCGATTCAACGCACATGCCTGGAATCCAATTTGCACAACCGGAATCCCGGCGGCCTATTTTTTCCCGCGCGACTTTTTTTCAGGTGTTTCACGCAAGACGGACGCGGGTTCAAGTTCCGACCAGTTGCTGATGATGCGGCCGTGATACTTCTTTTGCTCAGCACGCGAGTGCGCGAGTATGCGGCGCGAATCGTTCCCAAACCGGTTGCACAACGATTTACGAGCGGTCCGAACTTCGGCAATGGCTTCATCTTGATTTGTTTTCATGGCATTTCTCCGAGCAATTCCAATGGTGTAATCACCGCCGGCACGGCCAGCCCAAGCCGTTTATTAATGTTTTGAATATGCCCGAATTTGTTTGGGTTGGCCAGATGAACGCAATTCCACGTTAACAACACATCGCAACGATAGAATGAAGCGATGGCCAGGTGAATAGCATCCGCGACAGGCTGCTGTGGCATGAGCAAGTTTGCAATATAGACCTCCACAATTTTATCGATCTCGGCGCGAATATTCAGCAACGGGAGCTCACCCAGCAGCGCGAGGGCTTTAAGGCGTTTTGTTTCTGGATATTTCGGATCACTCAATTCATCCCTGACGGCAAGGCTTGTGGCTAAATCATGTTCGCTTCGATGCTCATCCCACCAGCGGCGAGTCCAATTTCGCCGTGCAGTACATTCGGCACTTCGGCGCGTTTCGAAATAGAAACTGGGAATGGTGGTTTCAATGTAAATCTTGAGCGGCATTCAATAACGGGAAAGATACAAACGTCCGCAAAAATAAAAAGCGCGGAGTGAAAACTCCGCGCTTAAAATCGCGGCGGGGGGTGTGCGCCGCAAATCCGCAAGTGTGCGACGATCATAGACAGCCGCTGCAAAATTACGTCAAAGAAATCTTGTCGCCTTCTTTGAGGGTGACGATGGCCTTTTTCCAATTCGGCGAGCGGCCGGCCTGCGTGGTGCGCTGACGGCGGGCTTTGCCACGGACGTTCAGCGTGTTCACGCGGACGACCTTCACCTTGAACAATTCCTGAACCGCCTGGCGGATCTGGGTTTTGTTCGCGCGAGGGTCAGCCACAACGGTGTATTGGTTCAACGTCTGTTCCTTGATCTTCGGCTT
>JAICXV010000564.1 GCA_025934545.1 Verrucomicrobiia bacterium | reverse complement strand
CGATCGCCAATCCCATGGTCGTCCTGAACGATGGCCAAAGCGCTATTGATTACTTGAGCGGCCAAGGTCCGTTTGCCGATCGCAGCGAACATCCGTTGCCCGGGCTAGTCTTGCTCGATATTAAACTGCCGTTACGCACCGGTTTTGAAGTCTTAAACTGGATTCGGTCCGATGCGCACACCAGGGCAATGATCGTCGTTATACTGACGACTTCATCCGAAACCATCGACATCGATGCCGCTTATCGTCTCGGCGCCAATTCTTATTTGGTCAAACCTCCGGGTCCCGGATCGTTGCTTGAGCTTACGAAAAATTTGAAACTTTACTGGTTGGAGACCAACCGTGGGCCGTCCCTGTCCTGATTGCCTATGCAGCGAGCAAATCAGGCTGCCTCGGCCGTGGAGTGCCGGATTTTCCGGCCAAAATTTCTTTGGCCCTTTCCAGCGCCAAATCAATATTGGCGCAGACGTTCTCGCGGCCGAGCACGTCCAAAAACCCCGATCGATCCATCATGAACAGCGGCTGGGTATGCGGGCCGCTCAGGACAAGATACTTTCCTCGCGCGCGCAATTTCCCGTGCAAACTTTCCATGGCGTTTAATCCGGTGGCGTCCATCGCCATAACTTTGCGCATGCGTAGGATCAGCACCTCCGGCTCCTGGCGCGAGGCTTTCAATGCCGTCTCCAGTTTATCGACCGCGCCAAAAAAGAACGCGCCAAAGATGCGGTAGACCATCACTTCTTGAGGAATCGTTTTCCCGATCAACGAATGGTGCAACCCTTCCGTTTCTGTCGTCTCGTCGACGTTTGTGATCTGGGTCGTCTCAGAAATGCGTTTGATGAACAATACCGCGGCGAGAACCATTCCGATTTCAACCGCTGCGACCAAATCGACCACCACCGTCAACGAAAACGTTGTCAGGAACACGACGGCATCGCTCTTGGGCCATTGGCTCAGTCGCGCGAAATGCCGCCATTCGCCCATGTTGTAAGCCACAATCACCAATACCGCGCTCAACACCGCCAGCGGAATGTGCGCCGCCAATGGAGCGGCGGCCATGATGATGATCATTAACGTCAGCGCGTGAATGATACCAGCTATCGGAGTTCGTCCGCCGTTCTTGATGTTTGTGGCCGTTCGTGCGATCGCGCCTGTTGCTGGAATTCCCCCGAATAATCCCGAGCCGATATTCGCCAAACCTTGCGCCATCAATTCCTGGTTCGAATCATGTCGGTCATCAATCATGCCGTCTGCCACGACAGCGCATAGCAACGACTCAATCGCCGCGAGCAGCGCAATCGTCGTCGCCGGACGAAACAACTCCTGCATGTCTGTGAAAGAAATGTGCGGGATCGTAATCGCGGGCAGCGAACGCGGAATACCGCCGAACCGCGTTCCAATCGTTTCCAGTCCCCACGTTTTATCGAGCGAGAATAAAACCGTCACAGTGGTTGCAACAATGAGCGCAACGATTGATCCCGGAACGCGCCGACCCCACTTCACGGGCCAAACTAAAATGATTGCAAGTGATCCCGCCGCCATCAGCAGCGTTTGCCAACTGAATGCATTCGCGCCTGCGTGCGCGAACGCTTTGCCGACTTCGATAAACTTTCCAATAAAATCAGCCGGCAACTTTTCAATGTGCAGTCCGAAAAAGTCTTTGATTTGCGTGCTGAAGATCAGCACTGCGATGCCGCATGTGAAACCGGAAGTAACAGGGTGGGGAATGAACTTGATCATCGTTCCCATGCGCGTCAGCCCCATGATCAACAAAATCACGCCCGCCATGATTGTGCACAGAATTAAATTGTTTAGCCCATATTGCGCGATGATTCCGTAAACAATTGCGACGAATGCTCCAGTGGGCCCGCCGATCTGGACACGCGAACCGCCCGTCGCCGAAATGATGAACCCGGCGATGATCGCAGTATAAATTCCCGCGCGCGGATCAACGCCCGAGGCAATACCGAACGCCATCGCTAACGGCAATGCGACGATGCCGACCGTGATTCCCGCAGCCAAGTCGCGAAACAAATCCTGTCGTGAATATCCCTTTAACGTCTCCAAAATTTTGGGTTGGAACGGAATTTTAGAAAACATAGCACCACATTATTTCCCGAATCGTCATTTTTCGCGAGCAAAAAGTTGCACACGAAATTTTTTGTTATCCGACGAATTCATCCAAATCCTCTTTTCGATTAGAGAAAAGGCCGGCAGAGAGTGTTTGCTCGCGTCCATTGTATAACAACATGCGCGGCGAAAACATTGACCCGAGTCGTCCTTCTGAGATTGTTGATAGAACATTTGGCGTGACAAGCGTTCGCGAATGCCTATATTGCAGCACCTTTTGACGACCCTATCGTCTAGCGGTTAGGACACTGCCCTTTCACGGCAGCGGCACGGGTTCGATTCCCGTTAGGGTCGCCATTTTTCCCCCACGCAATTCCGAACGGACCGTCGCTAAACCGACAGTGTCACAGGATAGCTGCCTCGTTTGTCTTAATTGGTGAATGACTAAAATCAACAAGACATACTGGCTGTTCACAGTTCTGTTTGTTTTCCCGTTTGTCGCCACCGGCATTGGTTCTGCGGTCGCTGCTCCTGCTGTTGTTGAAGGCATGACGCATCTTGGTTATCCGATTTATTTCGTTCGATACCTGGGAGTAGCCAAATTGCTGGGTGTTCTCGCGATTGTCAGCGGTGTTTTCCCTCGAATCAAGGAGTGGGCCTACGCGGGTCTGGTTTTCACCTGCATCAGCGCAGCGTATTCCCACTTATCGTCTCACGATGGTGCGAAATCCATCGCTCCACTTGTAGTCCTGGCTTTCGGGATCGTCTCGTATGTCCAATGGCACCAGGGGACTCGCAACCAGACGACCGTTATTTCAAAACCAGGTTCTGACGCTGTTACGACGGCGGACCTT
>JAICXV010000338.1 GCA_025934545.1 Verrucomicrobiia bacterium | reverse complement strand
TCGATGCAAAACTTCACATCGGTCACGCCGTCCATCGCGCTGGCGATGATCGGAATCTTCAGCTTGATCTCGCTCCCGTCTTTGCGCGGGATTTTGAAACTCGTATCAACTTCGTTCGGGTTGATCGTGACTTCGCCCGGCACCAATGCGATTTCATCGAAACCGTAGGTGACACGCGCTTTTCTATTTCGTCCAATCCACATTCCCATAAATGTGTAATTCTTCTGTTAAAGGTTAATGTTGTGTCCTTGTGCGAATCGTCAATCCGAGTTCGCCGCCCGAAATCCATCAAAACTCAATCGCGCCATTCATCCGCCCGCACTGTGCGCACCGCGACAACTCCACATCCGCATCATCCGTATAAACCGAGCCGCACTTGTCGCACCTGAAAATCTTGTCCTGCTCCCGCGCAGGTTGAAATCGTCGGCCGCGAAGTTCGGAATATATTGCCAGGATCGAAAGCCCGGCAAGTAAAGAAACAACGTAACCGAAAATAAGTGCCGCGCCAGTCATGCTATTTCTGTTTTTCCTCCGCCGGCTCGGCCGTTGCCCATTCAAAAATCGCCTGGCCCCAAATCGTGCCGACCGAATTCAACGGACGAAAACGAAGCAGTTTCGCCTGCTGCAATGCGTCTCGATCCGCCTTCTTCGAATGTGAACTGAGCGCCAGCCGCCGCGACACAACCTCACCCGCGCCATTGACCGCAATGTCGACCACCGAATTACTCAAAACTTCCGTCCCGACCTGCGCCAACAGCGCCATAGGTAAAGCAATTGCGCGTTCACTCAAACCGCTATCGACACGCACGACCGAATTCGTTTTCACTACCACCGTCGGCACAAATACCGGCAACGCCTCAATCTGCGGCGTGCTTTGTTGGCCCAATTGAAACGGCAAATCCGACCTCGGTTCAGTCGGCATCACCAGCCCCAGTCGATCCGCTCGCAATGCCAGCCAACGCGGCGGTTCCATTTCTTCGGGCAATTCATAACCGGGCCGTTGCACCGCCATCCAGCCGTTGCCGCTAAAACCATGCTGACTCGCCAGCGGAAACAACATCGGATTATTGGCGAAAAATGTTTGTTCGATCCGTTCCTCAGTGAGCGTACCAGGCACCGTGCGTGCAAAAAACGGCGGTTTCGACCCCGGCCGCCCCACAGGCCGTTCCGCCACCAAATACGCAAACCCGATCTGCAGAATAAACAAGCCACCGATCAAAACCATCCAACTTCCGGCGCTCCACCCCGTTCGTTCGGTCGGACGCGCCACGACCGGCGCAGCATCGCGCCGACGTTGCTCAACTGATCTGACTAATGTTTCCTGCTCGGGCATCAATTTTCGAAACCAACTACGCTCGCGTTCAAACTACTTCTCTGCTCGCGGTGCATACGGACTTGGCGTCACGCCCTCCAGCACCTCGCCGATTCCCGCGTCTCGCGCGGACGCTCGCACCTTTGTTAAAACCTCATACGAAACAGCTTTATCCGGGATGACGACCAGCGTTAGTCCCCTGCCCGACTTCGGCAACGTCGCCAATTTGTTTTGCAAAATCGCTTTCAAATCCGTTTCCGCCACGACCCGATTGTCCATGATATATTGGCCGGCGGCCGTGACTGCCATAATTACCGTCGGATTTTCCGTCCCCGAAAATGCTTCGGCCTGCGGCGGCCTGATTGGGACGATGACGCCCGGCGTATACAAACACGACCGCATCATCAGAAAGAACAACATCAAAAAAAACACGCACGCAAACGGCGCAACATCCAGTTGCCCTCTAAAAATTTTGGCCTGTCGCTGAAACTTCATTTTCCACCGGTGACCATATTCAAGATCTCCGTCGAGCACTGCTCCATATCGAGCACGATCGCATTCACTCGTCCGATTAGATAATTATATCCGGCGTAGGCCGGAATCGACACCGCCAAACCCGCCGCGGTGCAAATCAGAGCCGTCCAAATTCCACCCGAAAGAAGACTGACATGCGCGGTGACGCCCGCCGCTTCAATCTTCTGAAAAACGTTCATGAAACCCATCACCGTCCCGAGCAAACCCAGCAATGGCGCGATTTGCGCAATTGTCGCCAGCACATTCAACTTCTGTTCCAGCCGCGGCACTTCCCAAGACCCCGCATCTTCCAACGCCTCATAAACCGCATCACGTCCGCGATCTCGATTCAGAATCGCAACCTTCACCAACCGCGCAACCGGTCCCGGCGTCGCATCGCAAATCGCAATCGCTTCCACGACGTTATCGCGTTTGAGCACATTGCGAACGCCGTTGAGAAACTCAGCCGAATTGATCTGCTCACGATGATACTGAAGATAACGTTCCACGAAGACGGCCAGGGCCACGGCGCTCGCCAGCATGATGATCCAAATCATCGGCCCGCCATCCCTCAAAAAATGCGGCAACATAGAAATCTAATAATCGCTACTGTTCGACGTTGGAAGGCTAATCTTTATTCCGACCAATGGTTTACAACGGTTTTTCCCGCGGCGCAGGAACAACAACTGAGGTTGCATCGACATCCGTCGAATCTGAAGAATCTGTCGAGCCCTTTGCGACCCTCACATCACTCACGACCTTCGCGCCCTTTATGCCCCTTTCATCCCTGGTGTCCCTTGAGTCGCTTGTGACCCCCTTACGCGTCGCAATGAAAACCGCAATTGTCCACGTCGGAGCGAGATCCACCAGCGGCACGAGCTTAATCAGAAACGACGGAATAAAAGTGTGATGCCACCCCACCAACAAAGTCATCACCATACAAACCACGACATCCAACAAATCCTCGAACGGCGACAAAAACCCCTCCCCAAAAATAAACGGCAACCCGATCTGAACCAAATCAGCGCAAATCGCAATCACGCGCGCCGCTCTGATTCTCGCGTTCGATAACGTCCTCATTTGATCGATTCCAAAATCCTTTCCAAAAACCGATTAGCACTAAATTTCCCATAGAATCCTGGCAATGCCAAGAATGTAGCCGCAAACGCAGTTGCGATTTAAACCGATAATGCGTATCGCAGGTTACTTCAGGGTAGTTCCTCCGCCTCACCGACTCCCACTCTTCATCCGCGAAATCCGTGCTTCATCTGTGTTCCATCCGTGGCTAAATCAGATTTGAAACAACACCCAACCATGTTCTACTCATAAGATGTCCGCTCAAGTGACAACCGAAATCCCAATCGAATCCTTCGAAGTCTACGCTACCGGCCTGGACCATCCCGAATGTCTCGCCTTCGATCAACAAGGCGATCTCTGGACCGGCAGCGAAGCCGGCACCATCTGGCACATTGGCCCGGACAAAAAACCGCACGCCGTCGCTAACCTCGGCAGCTACTGCGCTGGCGTCGCTTTTTCACCAAGCGACATCCTGCACGTTTGCAACCCAGCTCAAGGCATCGTCCGCGTCGAACCCAACGGCGAAATCTCCATCTTCGCGTCACACGTCGGTGACCACAAAATTGTCTGCGCCAACTACGGCCTCTTCGATTCCAAAGGAAACTACTACGTCACTGACTCCGGCCTCTGGAAAAAAAACACTGGCTACCTCCTGCGCTTCACACCCGATGGCAAAGGCGAAATCCTCGTCGGCCCGATGGGCTACACCAACGGCCTCGCGTTGAGTGCCGATGAAAAAACGCTCTTCATGATCGAGAGCAACACCAACCGCGTCTTCCGTTACGAAATCGCGGAAAACGGAAAACTCTCCAACGGCAAAGTCTACGCCGAAAACGTCGGCCGTTTTCCCGACGGATTATGTTTGGATGCCGACGGCAACCTCTACGCCAGCACCTACGCCTCCGACGAAATCTGGCGCATCGCGCCGAACGGTGAAAAAACTTTATTCGCGTGGGACCCATGGGCCATCCATCTCGGCAGCCCGACCAACATGGCTTTTGGTGGAGAAAATTTCGACGAACTCTACGTCGCCAACCTGGCGCGCTGGCACGTGACCAAAGCTAAAGTCGGTCGCAAAGGCCAACCGCTCGCCAACCAGAAAGCGGCCAAAAACGTCAAGCGCCGCCCGAAACCGCTCTAACGCGAGACGGCTCCACGCGGACTGAGGTGCCTTCAATGCGTCCTTTTCCTGACGCACCTCAAGGGATTGTCCGCACTTTCTTTCCGACGCTCACCCGATTTGTTGGAAACATTCGTTGAGCCATGATGCTGGTCACAAAGAGCAACGGAGCTTAACACGTGACGGACTTATTGGCTTACTGGAATTTGAAAGAGCGTCCATTTGAAGCAACATGGGACACTCG
>JAICXV010000109.1 GCA_025934545.1 Verrucomicrobiia bacterium | reverse complement strand
CGACCGCGCCGATGGCCAGGCTCGATCCGAACCATTCTGTGGGAACGAATTTCCAGTCGAGATAGGCCCACGCAAATAATGCGAGCAACGTGAAAAATGTGGTGAGCGGGCGCGCCGATTCCGTCGGTGTCTCTTCGCGCCGGCTTGCCCAAATTAAATTGAACCCAAGCAGCGCGCCCACGCCCAGCCCCAGCGCGGTCGACTGATGGTGTTCCATTCCGAAAACCATAAACGGCGCGGCTAACAACGCCGTTACAATGGATCCCCAGCGCATGATCCTGCTCGATTGTTGATAACCGAGGACCAAAAGCGCCGCGCTTTCAGCCGCGAGCACGAGAGCCAATCGCAGGCCAGAGAAATAGGCGATGAACCCAACCGTTACCAAAAGTAGTCCTTGCGTCAGATAAGCTTTGGCCGCGATTCGTTCGTCAGCCAGCCATCGGCGCGCTGCTGCCGCCAGAGCAATGAGCACGACACCGTAACCAAGCGAGAATTTCCAGAAGTTCCCGCGATTCACGTGCAGCATCGACAAAATCACCATCGCAAAAAATGCGGTGTTATTGGCGGTGAGATAACTGGCACGCCGGCCGCCGCGTAATTTTTCGCTGCGCGACAGGAACACCGCTGCGGTGAAGATCACCCAATACCCCGCGAGGAAAATATTTCCATACGTGAGCTCGTTCGCGCGCAAGTCCCATAGAAAATCGCCGTGATTGTAAAATCGCCAGAACACAAACGCCGCGTAGGTGGCGGGAAGGCTGACGATGGACAACGTGGCCCAACGATTTCGTAAGAGGAAGAAAACGGCCGCAGCGGTCAGGATGACGTTCGAATATAACGTGAACAAACCGATGTCGGTCACCACTGCCGTGTAATACGCCAGGCAGATCGCGAACAGCGCCAGCACCTCCGACTTTCGCCAATCGGCTATGCCGACAATCACCCCGGCCCAAATTAACAGCAACACGCCGTCGACAATCCCGTTATTGATGACGCGCAACGCCGGGAGGTAATGCGCTGCATAGGTCGCGAAATAAATCGTGGCCAGTCCGCCCGCGAACAATACCTGCCCGTAATTGTTCATCGCGGCCTTTTCGACTTTTCGCTGCAGCCACGCGCCTGCGCCCATCAGCAATGCGCCCGCGAAATAAATTAGCGCCAGCTTTCCGCCAGCGCCTAGTCGTCCGATAAAATTGTCGTAAGCGTAATAGCCAAGGAACGCCAACCCCGTCAGCAACACTACAATTCCGACGCGAACCAGCCAGAAAGTCCCGAGTCGCAATTCGAGCGAACCTTTTGCTTCGGTCACTGGAATGGAAGTCGCGATGGGAGGCGGTGGTGCGCTAAAATCTTCGGGCTCGACTTGTTGCGGCGCAGAGCCGATCGGCGGAGGAATGGGAATCGATTGGACGAAGGCCGGCGCGGGTTCGGGTATTGTTGGCGCGGGCTGACTCGCGATGGGTTGAACTATTGGCGGTGTTACGATCTTCGGAGGAATCGGCGGCGGTTCGGTGCGAATCTTGATCGGTACATCAGCCATCGGGTGCGACGGCCGCATTGTCGTCGGTGTTGCCGGAGACGTTGCTTCAGCGTGCAAACGTTGATCGAGTTGCTCGATGTGGTTATTGAGCAGGGCAAGTTGCTGCGCGAGCAATTCCTGTCGCCGTTTCAATTGCTCGAGCTCAAGCCGATCTTGATCATTCATAGCGGAGTTCCGAATCAACTGCTCTGACTCTATTTCCGACGACCAAAAAGCCGGTAATCGAAAAAAATTAACGGAACATCGATTTAATTTTCCGCGATCCACACCAGCGTGCCCTCGGGCAGCTTGTCGTAAAGCGGAATCAAATCGTTCGCTGACAAATGCACGCAACCATGGGAATCGGGACGCCCAATCGTCGGCTCATTGCCCGTGCCATGGATATAGATAAAGCGTTCGCGCGAGTCGATCCCCTCGCCGCGATTGCGTCCCGGCTCAAGTCCTTCCAACCAAAAAATTCTGTGCGCGATCGGCGTCATCGGCTGATCGGTCCAGGTGAAACCAATCAATTGCCGGCTCTTCCACGCCGCACCGACCGGCCAGCCACCGCCAATTTTTTTCGCGACGCGATGCAATCCGCGCGGTGTCATGTTCGAACCGGCCTTTTCGCCAATGCCGTATTTGGAAGTGGAACATCGAAACGTTTTCACCCAGCGAAACGGCGGCGCGTACGCAATATCGCGTTCCCACAGAGTGGTCGTTTGCTGTGCGATATTGACCGTCAGCAAATAACGGGTCGCAACAACACCTTGTTGGCGGCACGTTCGCACAAAATCATTAATCGGTTTGCCGGTCGTCATACAGCTCTGCGAGAATTGCGAAGAAGGTTGGCATCGTCAAGGAGCAGTACCAATTCGATAGAATTTGGCGCCGTCATCAACCGCAGTTCTGAATTCCTGAATGTCATTCGTGAGGGTAAAGGCAGCGGTGACGTTCCAATCCACAAAGTTGGTCGAACTTTCAATGCTGACAGGTTGTCCGTTTGTGCCGGAAACGGTGCATTGAAATTGGTTGCCGACGATAGAGAGATTGCTCAATTGCGGCACATTAACGAAGTGAATCACCGCGTCCTCATAAGTTGCGGGCAACGCGACGGCGTTCGTATCTGACACCTCGCGCAAAGTCGGAGTATCACTGAAATGAAGCACGGTGTCGCTTGATCCGATGGCCTGAAAGGTTATGCTCAGCAGCGTAGGCGGTGCAAAGTATAAGGCCATGGCAATGGCGCTGAAGTGTCCGTTTGTTGCGTCCGTTGCATTGACTGCCGCAATGGGAATGCCGTGACCTGGAAAATCTTCGTAAGACACCCAATTGGTCGGGGCGACCAAACGCAGCGCCGATGGATCAAACTCCAAACTAAAGCCGACGGCGTTTTCTGTGCCGTCACCAGCGAGACAAATATTTACGGTTTGTTCCTCGCCTCGAACGAGGTTTGTATTCGAGATGAAAATTTTTCGCGGGCCACCAAGTAAGGGTTGTTTCGCGATCGGGCTGGTTGGCCCATTAGTTGGGGGCGCAGGCAGTACCATGTCGTAGCCAACACTAAATCGCCTGCACTGGACGACGTCGATGGTAGTAATGGAACCATCGCCGAGCGTTTCGCGGGGGGCGCAATCAGCGAGCGAGAATTGAAGAGAATTGATTGGCGTCTCTAAACCAATGGCCATATTGGCGATGTGTTCCCAATCGATGAAGGTAACGAATCCGTCACCTTCTAGAGTCCCGTTCGTCGTAAAAGGATACACATCGCCTTCGAGGTAACCCGCCTGGGCAACGGCGGAAAAATTCAGACAGGTTAATACGAGTGTTACGAGCGCGCAGATACGCTTCAGGACGGTCGGCCGTCGGCAAGTTCTTGAAGGGTTTGCGAAGGTTTTATTCGTCATTTCACGCGATACTCCAACAGCCAAAAATACTGCAAAGCAGTCCAACGAATTTCGACCGCAACGCCGGCCAGCAACTGTTCGACTTCTTCTTTGGTTGGAAAATTTTTGATGATTTCAAAAGTCTCCCCCGAACTGACCTTCCGTTTTTGCCAGGTGTTCCCTTCCGCGTCGCGGCGGCTAATCGGTGTACTGGCGGGACCGCCCAGGCCATCAACGAATATATTGTCGCAGAACACAACTAATGCGTGCGGCTGTAAAGCTCGATGCAACTTTAGCAGAAACGTTTTCAGTTCCGATTTTGGGATGTGCGACCACCAGCCGCTCGCAAATGCTGCGGTGAATCTCTCTTTTGCCGGCAGTTGCATTTCGAATGCATCTCCTACGCGGAACGAAATCGGGCAGCCGTATGTTCTTTTCCTCGCTTCGTCCATCGGCGCGGAGTTGATATCGATGCCGGTAACTGATTTTGCAGATTGAGAAATGACTTCGGCCCAATAGCCGGTGCCGCAGGCCACATCGAGAACATCGTGCCCAGCGAAGATTTTTCGGACGAGATCCTTTAACGTCGCGATGTCTTTTTGTCGCTCGGGGATTTCGTAGATCCGGTCAAATTCAGGAGTGCGCTTGTCATAGTATTCAACCAGAACGCGCCGATGTTCCATATTACGGCGTCTTCGCCAGCTTTTTGACCAGGACCTTCGAGTTGCGGCCGCTCTGGTCGTACTTCGCCCGGCGCTCCGCTGGCAAATCCTCGGGCGAGCCTTCCGCGAATCCGCCCTTCGATTGGAAATATGTGAACGCTTGCGTCGACAACGTGATCAAATCCGTCAGCCCAGTTTCCCGCGCTTTGTTTTCCACGAATTGAATCAACTTTTTGCCGATGCCCTGGTTCTCATGCGACGGGTTGACGAAGAGCGACGCCAACTCGCCTTTGGTCGCGTCCAGTTGATGCAAGGCAACGCACGCAATTGGATTTTTGTCCGTTTCGAAGATGTAAAAGTCCGAAATAATTTTTTCCATCATCGGCTTCGTCCGCTTCGCCAATTCCTCGCTCGCAACCGAATTCTTCGTCAGCATCATGATGGCGCGAATGTCTTTCTTCAACGCGCGCCGGATCTGCTGATATTCATTCGCATAGACGAGCGTGCCGATGCCTTCGTTTGAGAAGACTTCCGCTAACACAGCTTCGTCGATGCGACCGTTGATAATATGGACGCGAGGCACTCCGGCCCGACACGCCGCCGCGGCGTAAACGGCTTTCGAAACGATTTCGGGCGCAAATTTTTCTTTGTGCTGTGTCAAAAACGTTTCCAGCTCTCCAACTAAAATCTGACGCACAATCGTGTCGCCGTAGACCAGCCCGTCAGCCGTGGTGATGTAAATCAATTTCGTCGCGTTCATGGCCTTGGCCACTTCCGAGGCGACGCTGTCCGAATTGACGCGATACGTTTTCCCATCACCATCAAACCCAAGCGGCGGCACCACCGGCACGATGTTTTGTGACAACAACGACTGCAACAATTCGACATCGATCCGCTCCACTTTGCCGGTCAACAAATGATCGACGCCGTGAATGATTCCCATCGGATGAGAAATAATGGCGTTGGAAGAAGCCGCGCGCAGATCATTCGCACTGAGCCCTTCCAGAATTTCGTGCGTCAACCGATTCGCGGCCGTCAGCGCCAGCTTAAGTGTGGCATCGTCCGTGATGCCGCTGCCATCGAGATTGGACGCTTCGACCTTTTGTTCCTTGGCCAAGGTGGCAATCTGCGCCGCCGCGCCGTGAACGAGGATGATCTTGATATTGAGCGAGCGCAGGACGGCGACGTCTAACAGGATGTTCGCGAAGTTCTCGCTCGTGACAATCGCGCCATCGATGCTGAGCACGAAAATCTTTTCGCGGAACCGCGGAATGTACTGCAGGATACCCCGTAAATCTGTCAGTTTCACTTTTGGTTGTCGCTTCTTCGTAGCGCAGGTTTGCGGCCTGCTGTATCGCCGATTTGCCATCGGCCTTTCTTCTGAATGAGATAAGTAGATAACTCGCCGCAGTTTTCAAACAAATTCTGTCAAATCGTTATTGTCACGCTCGAACGCGTTCAATTTCTAAAATCCTCAACTCCTCGACAAATGCGTCGGGCCAATAAATAACGCGAAAATTTCCGATATACTTCACCCGGTAGGTATGGCCGGCGCCTGACCTCCGTTCGGCATCCGGTTTTTGCATCGCATCGGTGGCAAGCGCGTGGAGTCCTTTTTTAAGTTGGGTCTTTTCCCGTAGCGTCAGCGCCTCTGATGTGTGCCAGGCTCTTTCGTGGAGCACGAGCTCCCAGACCGCTTTCATTTGGCGGGGTTATCGAGGCGTTTCTCAAACTCGTCCCAACTAACCCGCTTCTCCCCCGCATCCATTTCTTTCATCCGTCGGTCCCATTCGGCTGCCTGTTGATCGTTGTTCGGGCTGAGCGTTTCGGCCAGATAAACGAAAAGGAACCGTTTCTCGGAGTCAGAAGCATGGTCAACAATGCGCTTGAGTTCGGCCGTACTCATATCGTGAGAATACTATAACGCAATTTGGAAACAACGCAGAATGCACGGGCGACGTCACCAATTAAATTGCGCAAACCCTATTTCCCCTTAAATTTTAGCGTTTATGGCTGAGCCGACAAACGAACCTGGAAAGAACAATACCCCAGCGCCGGTGTCTGATTTTATTCGCGACATCGTCGCCGGGCACGTTGCGGAGAACAAATATCCGCAGATCCACACGCGCTTTCCGCCAGAGCCAAACGGCTATCTCCATATCGGCCATGCCAAATCAATTTGCCTCAACTTCGGCATCGCGCGCGATTTTGGTGGCGTTTGCAACCTGCGCATGGACGATACCAATCCGACCAAGGAAGATGTCGAATATGTCGAATCGATCACCGAAGACGTGAAATGGTTGATCGGTTCCTGGGCCGACGACAAATTGGGTTTCAAACCCAAAGGAAAAACGCCGGAGAAAATTTGTCCGAACGGCAAGGAAGATTTTTACCTCGCACCGGTCGTCGGAGCCTCCACCAGTGCTGTCGAGCCATTCTACGCGTCTGATTATTTCCAGCAAATCTACGACTATGCCGTCGCGCTCATCAAGAAAGGCAAAGCTTACGTCTGCGATTTGTCGCCGGAAGACACCGATAAATTTCGCGGCTCACCCGATCATCCCGGCAAAGAAAGTCCGTTCCGCAATCGCAGCGTGGAAGAAAGTCTCGATCTCTTCGCGCGCATGAAAGCCGGCGAGTTCCCCAATGGCGCGCGCACGCTCAAGGCGAAGATCGACATGACCTCGCCCAATATTTGGATGCGTGACCCGGTTCTTTATCGCATCCGCCACGCCGAGCACCATCACACCGGCAAGGCCTGGTGTATTTATCCGATGTATGACTTCGCGCATTGCTTGAGCGATTACATCGAAGGGATCACGCACAGTATTTGCACGCTCGAGTTCGAAGTGCATCGCCCGCTTTACGATTGGATTCTCGAAAGTCTCGAACTGCCGCGCCCGTTGCCGCACCAATACGAATTTGCCCGCCTCAGCCTAGGCTACACGGTGATGAGCAAACGCAAGCTCATGCAACTCGTGCAGGAAAACCTCGTCACCGGCTGGGACGATCCGCGCATGCCGACCCTCTCCGGGCTGCGGCGCCGCGGCATTCCCGCCAGCGCGCTGCGCCGTTTCGTGACGAGCGTCGGCGTG